>DTVJ01000313.1 GCA_012963565.1 Piscirickettsiaceae bacterium | reverse complement strand
TATCTTCAATGGTTTTAACTTGATTTTTATGCCACTTGCTTTTAACTCTCACAAGATAATTTTAACAAGCAATTTAGCGTTAATTACTTAAAATTATTAAGAAAAATTATTCGCAATTGTAGTTTCTGAAAGAACCTAAATCGTGGACTTGTTCAAAACCCATTTGAACTAAGTAGTTTTTCGCTGTTGATGAACGCGCGCCTGTAACACAATATAAAATAACAGCTTTATCAATATCAAGAACATTCTTAGCAGACATGATTGATTGTAATGGCAAGTTAATTGCATTTGGTAATCCGCCACGAGAAAACTCAGCAGCTGAACGAACGTCAACTAATTGAGCGCCTTTATTTAATAGTTTGCAAGCATCGTTTCCTGTAAATGAATTGAACATAGTATAATTTCCCAAGTGAGTTTTTAACTGAATACTGCTATGGCTGGGTATTCAATCTATATTAGGAAGTTATTATATAACAATGTTAAGCAAAAAGCAACTAAGGAATAACATTGAATCGGTTGAAAAGGCTTTAAAAAAGCGTAACTTTTCTTTTGATATCAACAAGTTAACTGATTTAGAAAATAAAAGAAAAAAAAATCAAGTTGAGACTCAGGAGTTACAAAATTTGCGCAACACCCAGTCAAAATCAATCGGTAAAGCCAAGGCTGCTGGCGAAGATATCGCTCCCTTATTAGCTGAAGTAGCTGATTTGGGTGATAAGCTTGATGCGGCTAAATCTGAATTACAGACCATTCAATCTCAGATTGATGATATTGTCATGGCCATGCCTAATATTCCACATGAATCAGTGCCTGAAGGTAATTCTGAAGAGGACAATGTTGAAGTATCAAAATGGGGCGAACCAGGATCATATGATTTTGAAGTTAAAGATCATGTTGACTTGGGTGAAATGCATGGGCTAGATTTTGAAACAGCGGTAAAGATTTCAGGTGCACGTTTTTCAGTGATGACAGGAAAGATGGCACGATTGCATCGAGCTTTAACTCAGTTTATGTTGGATCAGCACACAGAAAAAAATGGTTACACAGAAGCTTATGTGCCTTATTTGGTGAATGCTGAGTCATTAACAGGTACAGGTCAATTGCCTAAATTTGAGGCTGACTTATTTAAAACACATTTGCATGGCGAAGAGGGTGATGCTAAGACGCTTTACCTGATTCCAACCGGCGAGGTACCGATTACCAATATGGTGCGTGATACCATCGTGAATGTAAATGATTTGCCACTTAAATTTGTTGGACATACGCCAAGTTTCCGCTCTGAAGCAGGCGCTTATGGACGGGATACTCGAGGCTTGATTCGCCAACATCAATTTGAGAAGGTTGAGTTGGTGCAAGTTACAAGGGCTGAAGATTCCTATCAAGCATTAGAAGAACTCACCGACCATGCCGAAGGTATTTTGCAAGCGTTAGAGTTGCCTTATCGTAAGGTGATTTTGTGTGCGGGTGACTTGGGTTTTTCAGCAGCTAAAACTTATGATTTAGAAGTGTGGTTACCGGGACAGAATACCTATCGTGAGATTTCTTCTTGCTCTTGCTTTGAAGATTTTCAGGCGCGGCGTTTACAACTCAGATGTAAAAATCCTGAAACCAACAAGCCAGAATTGTTGCACACGTTGAACGGTTCTGGACTAGCAGTAGGGAGAACATTGGTGGCGGTTTTAGAAAACCATCAGCAGGCCGATGGAAGTATTAAAATACCAGCAGTATTACAAAGCTACATGGGTGGCTTGAGCGTTATTAATTAATAGGAGACAGAAAAATGAATTTATTAGATCTAATCGTATCACCAGCTTTTGCTGCTAGCCATGAACCAGCAACTATCTCAGGCTCTGGACTGGGCAACCTTGTGCCAATGCTACTTTTATTGGTTATTTTTTATTTTTTACTGATCCGACCTCAGCAAAAACGTGCCAAAGATCACAAAACGCTTTTAGCGGCATTAAAAGCGGGTGACGAAGTGGTTACTAACGGTGGTGTGGTCGGTAAGGTGGTGTCAGTTGACGAATCTTTTGCAAAGGTTGAAATTGCCGAAGGTGTTGTTGTCAAAGTACAGAAGAAAGGCATTAATCAAAAGCTGCCAAAAGGCAGTGCTAACTCTTAACTTTAAGGTATAAATTAAACTATGAATCATTACTCCGGCTTGAAAAATGCACTGATCGCTTTTTTCTTGCTATTAGCAACACTCTATGCCTTGCCAAATATATTTGGCTCAGACTTGGCCGTACAAGTATCTGCCGCAGGTGATGCAGCCATTGGTCAGTCTGACCTCAACAAGATTGAAGTTATGCTTAAAGATAAAGGCACGACTTATAAGTCAGTTGGTTTGTCTAATCGTCGAATTTTAGTGCGCTTTGATGATAATGCTGCTCAGCTCTCAGCTAAGGATTTACTCAAAGCAGAATTAGGCCGTAATTATGTTGTGGCACTTAATCTTGCACCTTCGGTGCCATTATGGCTATCTGATTTAGGCGGTAAGGCCATGTCGTTAGGTTTGGATCTTAGAGGTGGCGTACATTTCTTGCTAGAAGTTGATATGCAAGCCGTGTTATCGATGTCGATCGATAAATACTACAACGAGTTGCGCACTCTCTTACGTACTGATCGTTTATATAAGAGTATTAAAAAAGAAGGCACTAGTATTGCCATTCGTTTTAAAGAGGTTGAGTTAAAAAACAAAGCATCGGCATTGATTGAATCAGAATTAAGTGATTTGGTCATCCTTGAAACTGATAATCAGGATGAATTATTAATCCAAGTTGGTATTAGTGATAGCGCACAAAAAGAAGCTAAGAAGAGCGCACTAAAGCAAAACATTACCACGTTAAGAAATCGAGTCAATGAATTAGGAGTGGCTGAGCCTATTATTCAGCAGCAAGGCTTAGAACGTATTGTAGTGCAATTGCCAGGTGTGCAAGACACAGCTAGAGCCAAAGAAATATTAGGTGCAGTGGCAACACTAGAGTTTAGGCTGGTTGATGAAAAGAATGACCCGCAAACGGCCATTCAATCGGGCAGAACGCCGATTGGCTCAAAGCTTTATTATTTTAAAGATGGACGTCCATTATTGTTAAAAACTAGAGTGATTGCAACGGGTGAAAACATCACTGGTGCAGCCTCAGGCATTGATCAAGAAAATAACATACCAATGGTAAACATTACTCTGGATAATCCCGGCGGTCGTGCCATGTTGGATACCACTAAAAAATATTTACATCACCGTATGGCAGTGGTCTTTATTGAAAATAAAGTTGAAACAGTACTTAATAAAGACGGCAAGATTGTGAAAAAACGCAGTACCACGAAAGACATCATTAATGCGGCCACCATTCAAGGTACATTCTCATCTCGTTTTCAAATCACTGGTATTGACAGTGCACGTGAGGCACGTAATTTAGCATTGTTACTCAGAGCAGGCTCGCTTTCTGCACCGATTGAGATTATTGAAGAGCGCACCATTGGTCCGAGCCTCGGTGCCGATAATATTGCTAAAGGTGTTATGTCCGTCATTGCCGGATTTGTGTTTGTGCTGTTATTTATGGTAGTGCGTTATCGTGTATTTGGCATGGTGGCAAATATTGCACTTACGCTTAACTTAGTAATGATTGTCGCTGTATTGTCATTATTACAAGCCACGTTAACACTGCCAGGTATTGCCGGTATTGTATTAACTGTGGGCATGGCGGTGGATGCTAACGTGCTTATTTTTGAGCGCATTAAAGAAGAATTGGGCGCCCAAAGCAATATCCAAAAAGCTATTTCTGCTGGTTATGATAAAGCAGTACTCACCATTGCAGACGCGAACATTACAACGTTGATTGCCTCACTGGTGTTATTTAGTTTTGGTACTGGCCCAATCAAGGGTTTTGCTATTACTCTATCCATCGGTATTATCACCTCGATGTTTACTGCTATTATTGTTTCAAGGGCCATTATTAATAAAATTTACGGTGGTAAGAAGCTAGAGGAGTTATCGATATGAAGGCTTTAAACATCCCTACAATTGATTTTGTTGGCAAGCGTACCTATGCTATTATTTTTTCAGTAGTGTTAATTACAATCTCAATATTTTCATTAGCAACGCAAGGCCTCAAGTTTGGCATTGACTTTACTGGTGGCACCTTAATTGAAGTCGGTTATGAGCAACCAGTCGATTTAAGCGAGGTAAGAAACACCTTGGATGAGGCACAGTTTAAAGGTGCCAATGTTCAACATTTTGGCTCTACTAATGAGATTTTGATTCGCCTTAAGCCTCAAGCCGTTTCAAGTGCAAAATTAAGCTCAAAGATTATTCACCTGTTGGGCGATGATATCGATATTCGCCGTGTTGAATTTGTTGGACCTAAAGTGGGTGAAGAATTAACCAATGATGGCGGTTTAGCAATGCTTTACGCGCTTATCGGTATTTTGATTTATGTTGCATTTCGTTTTGAATATCGTTTTGCCTTGGGTTCAATTTCAGCACTGATTCACGATGTGATTATCACTTTAGGTGTATTTTCACTCTTGCAAATTGAGTTTGATTTAACGGTATTGGCAGCTATTTTAGCAGTGATTGGTTATTCACTGAATGATACGATTGTGGTGTTTGATCGAATTCGTGAAAACTTCTTATCTACTCGCCATACTGACCCGAAGAAAATTATTAATGGTGCTCTTAATCAGACTCTATCTAGAACCATTATGACCTCAGTTACCACGTTATTGGTGCTGTTTGCATTGTTCTTCTTGGGTGGTGAAATCATTCACAGCTTCGCACTAGCTTTATTGATTGGTGTGGTGATTGGTACTTATTCTTCTATCTATGTGGCCAGTTCAATGATCTTAGCCTTGGGCATCAGTAAAGAAGATTTACTGCCATCTGAGAAAGAAGAGAAAGAGATTGACTCTCGACCTTAAGCTTTAAGAAGTTCTATTTTTTAAACTTTTCGAATACCAGGCAAGCATTAGTACCACCAAACCCAAAGCTATTTGACATCACTCGATTGAGTGATTGAATGGTAGTTGCTTGTACAATAGGCACACCTTCGGCTGCCTCGTCTAGATTTTCAATATTTACAGATTCTGCCATGAAATCATTTAGTAGCATCAGTAATGAGTAGATTGATTCATTCACACCCGCTGCACCTAGTGCATGGCCTGATAATGATTTGGTTGAGCCAACATTCGGGACGCGATCCCCAAACACTTCTTTAATCGCACCCAGCTCCTTAACATCACCCACTGGTGTTGATGTGCCATGTGCATTGATATAATCGATTGGTCCATCAACCGTTGAAATTGCCAACTCCATGCAACGTTTAGCACCTTCTCCACTTGGGGCGACCATGTCGTATCCATCTGATGTAGCGCCATAACCGGTTAACTCAGCAAGGATAGTCGCGCCACGGGCTTCAGCATGCTCTAATGATTCAAGCACCAAGGCACCACCACCACCTGAGATCACAAAACCATCGCGATCAGCATCGTAAGCACGTGAAGCCTTTTCTGGGGTTTCATTGTATTTAGAAGACAAAGCACCCATGGCATCAAATAACATAGTAAGTGACCAGTCTAGCTCTTCACCACCACCAGCAAATACCACGTCTTGTTTGCCCATTTGAATTTGTTCCATAGCGTTGCCAATACAATGTGCACTGGTTGAACAGGCTGAGCTAATTGAATAGTTAATGCCTTTAATTTTAAACATGGTTGAAAGGCAAGCAGAAGTAGTAGAACCCATGGTACGTGGTACACGATAAGGACCTACGCGTTTAATGCCTTTTTCCCTTAAGATATCTGCCGCCTCTACCACGTTTTGGTTGGATGCACCGCCAGAGCCCATGATAAGGCCAGTACGCGGATTAGAAACCTGATCTTCGCTAAGGCCAGATTGTTTGATTGCTTCATCTAAGGCTATCGCATTATAAATCGCCGCATCGGCCATAAAGCGCTTCATTTTACGATCAATGATTTCACTTGAATCAACCTCTGCAACAGCGCCAGACACCTGAGAACGCAGACCTAATTCAGCATACTTCTCATCGAATTTAATGCCTGATTTGGCTGTCTTTAAAGATTCTAATACTTCGGCGCAGTTTGCACCTAAGCTAGAAACAATACCCATACCGGTGACAACCACTCTGTTCATTAGAAATTACTCGTATCGGTAAATAAACCTACTTTCAGATTAGTAGCTTCATAGATAACCTTGCCATCAACCTCCATGGTAGCATCACCAATACCCATGTGGAGTTTGCGCGCGATCACACGTGATAAGTCAATTCTGTAAGTGACTTTTTTAGCAGTAGGCAGCACTTGGCCAGTAAATTTAATATTGCCAGAACCCAATGCTCTGCCTCTACCTGGCCCGCCTAACCAACCCAGGTAAAAACCAATAAGTTGCCACATAGCATCCACACCCAAGCAACCGGGCATCACTGGGTCTTCATTAAAGTGACAATCGAAAAACCATAAGTCGGGATTAATATCCAGCTCAGCAATAATCTGACCTTTGCCATACTCGCCACCCTCTTCAGAGACGTGGGTAATACGATCAAACATTAGCATTGGTGGCTGTGGCAGTTGTGCATTGCCAGGGCCAAACAATTCACCGTTGCCGCATTTGATTAGTTCTTCGTATGAAAAAGAGTTTTGCATCAATTTATCCTTATTTATTTTTTGTAAAATTATACCAAAAGCCCTTTGTTAATGTCATTTATCACATCATCCGCATCTTCTAGACCAACAGAGATTCTAATCAAGCCTTCAGTAATGTTGGCTTGTTGTTTTTCTTCATCCGTAAGACGCCCATGCGTGGTAGAAGCGGGGTGAGTAATGGTGGTTTTTGTATCACCTAAATTGGCAGTAATAGAGAGTATCTCGGTACCATTGATAACTTTAAATGCCGCTTCTCGTCCACCTTTAACTACAAATGATACGATGCCACCAAAGCCAGATTGTTGTGCCTTAGCTAGTGCATGATCAGGATGAGAATCTAGACCTAAATAATAAACTTTTTCAACTTGATCTTGTTGATTAAGCCAATTGGCAACCTTAAGTGCATTGTCGCAATGCGCCTTCATTCTCAGACTTAGTGTGTCTAAGCCCTTTAAAACAATCCAGGCGTTAAAGGCGCTAAGACTAGGGCCGGTGGCACGAGTAAAGTTACTAACTTGCTCTACAATATCAACACTACCTAAGACAGCGCCAGCCAGACAACGACCTTGACCGTCAATGTACTTGGTAGCTGAATGAATCACAATATCAGCACCCAAAGCAATCGGGTTTTGTAATGCTGGTGTTAAGATGGCATTATCAACGGCTAATAGGATATTATTTGCTTGGGTAATTTTTCCCAGCGCAGCGATATCCACCACTTCTCCCAGTGGATTGGACGGAGTTTCTAATAAGAATAATTTAGTATTGCCCTGAATCGCATTTTGCCACTGAGATAAGTCACTCAAATCAACATAGCTAATGTCAACATTAAACTTAGCAACAATAGTGTTCAATAAGACAATAGAAGTGCCAAACATATTGCGTGAAGCAACAATATGATCGCCAGACTCTACCAATGCCATAATGGTAGCAAAGATTGCTGCCATACCACTTGAGGTAGCAACACAAGCATCAGCACCTTCAAGCGCTGCTAATTTTTTCTCAAAAGCATCAACGGTTGGGTTGGTGAAGCGCGCATAGATATTACCAGGCTCTTCTTTGGAGAACCGGCTAGCTGCTTGTTCGGCAGAGTCAAACACAAAACTTGAAGTTAAGAAAATCGCCTCTGAGTGTTCTTGTTCTTGTGTTGTTCGATAACCTTCACGTATGGCTTTGGTATCGAATTTTAAGTCTTTCATGTCTTTGTAATAACCGCTAAATAACGCTTATTCTACATCATTACATATCAATTCAGAACTTTCGTTGGTGCTGTTTTTTTGCTTGGCTGCATCAGATCGTATTGCTTCAATTTGATCAAGGTAGTTCTTGTCGATATCTTGGGTGACATACTGACCGTCAAAACAAGAACAATCAAAGGATTTAATGTCTGGATTGCCTTGTTGTACGCACCAAATAAGATCATTTAAATCTTGGTAAATCAATTTATCTGCACCAATGGCTTTACAGATTTGGTCGGTATCTTTGTCATGTGCAATAAATTCTTTTTCACTGGCCATATCAATACCATACACATTAGGATAACGTACGGGTGGAGCGGCTGAGGCAAAAAACACTTTGTTAGCGCCCGCATCGCGCGCCATTTGTACAATTTGTTCACTGGTGGTGCCACGTACAATCGAGTCATCAACCAGTAAGACATTCTTGCCTTTAAATTCGAGTCCAATGGTGCTAAGTTTTTGGCGCACAGATTTCTTGCGTTGTTTTTGTCCAGGCATAATAAAAGTACGGGCAATGTAACGATTTTTAATTAACCCTTCACTATATTTAACTTTTAACTTTTGCGCTAATTGCAAAGCAGCCACTCTAGAAGTATCAGGAATCGGAATTACCACATCAATCTCATCAACATCCCATTCTTTGTGTATTTTGGCAGCGAGACATTCCCCCATTCTCAAGCGTGATTTATAAACTGAGATGTTATCAATCACTGAATCTGGACGCGCAAAATAAACAAATTCAAAGATACATGGCGAGTATTTAGCATTGTCTGCACATTGCTGAATAGAGACGTTGCCTTTTCTATCAATAACGACAGCTTCACCTGGCTTAATATCGCGTGTAATTTCATAACCTAATGCGCTAAGTGCCACACTTTCCGAGGCAAGCATGTACTTGGTACCACCTTTGGTAGTGCGTTTTCCTAAAATCAGTGGTCGAATGCCATTAGGATCACGAAAGCCAAAAATACCATAACCAGGGATCATACCGATCGTGGCGTAAGCACCACGAATACGTTTATGTACTTGTGATACTGAATCAAAAATATCTTTTTCATTAATGCGATGTTTTTGTAACTTTGCCAGCTCACTGGCAAAAACATTGAGCAATATTTCTGAATCTGAATTGGTGTTAATGTGACGCAGGTCTTGTTCGAATAGTTCCTTTGCCAGTTGTTTAGTGTTGGTTAAATTACCATTGTGTGCAAAGGCAATACCATAAGGTGAATTAACATAAAAAGGCTGCGCTTCTGCACCCGAAGAACTACCCGCTGTTGGATAGCGTACATGCCCAATGCCCATGTCACCTAAGAGCTTAGTCATATGTTTGGTTCTAAAAGCGTTTTTAACCAGGCCGTTTGACTTACGCATGTAAAAACGACCCTTGTGCGAAGTAACAATACCAGCGGCATCTTGTCCACGATGTTGGAGAATGGTCAGTGCGTCATAGATATAAAGCGCTGTATCTTTTTTAGTGGTGGATAAAATACCAACAATACCGCACATAGGCTATTTCCTTATTCGATTTCGATAAATAATAAATGTTGCGATAACTTCGGCTTAATATCTGAAGCTACATCTTGGAAGGTTCTTAACGCACCTTTGGTCTCAACCCAATAGTATTGTTGTGAAACCCAACTGATACTTTGTAATACCAACACCAAAATTAATATGACTAGACTACCCTTAATCAGACCAATCAAACCGCCTAATAGTTTATTTTTCGTACTGTCAATATTGCGTGCATTCAATGCCGTATCAGCGCTATGCAGGCCATTCAGTATTTTTTGAAAAAGAGGTGCCAGCAAGCAAGGCTTGCTCGAGTCGATAGAGATGTTAAGCGCCTTAGAAAGGAATGAGCACGCTCCAACAATAACAGCAAAAACAATACTAAAGGCAAACCCAATTCTGAATGATTCATTGGTCACCACAACCTCCATAATACCAAGGTTGGCAATTACATCTAGGTAATACCAGCTCAATACTGCAGTTAGTATGAAAAATATAAGCAAAGCGAAAATGCGATTAAGTGCACAGGGGTTGCTAATTCCAGATGAAACTTCCGTAAGTTTGTACAATGCTCTTTTAATTAATAGTACGCCGATGAAAATGACACCAAAGGCAATGGCTAAGTGAGATTTGTGAGAGAGCAGTAGCCAAGTAATGACAGGGGTTTCAGCAAGTCCTTGGTAGAATAGCCACGCGATGATAATAGCAAGTATTAAAAAAGCTAAATTGATGAGTTCTTTGGCCAATCCACGCTTAATTCCGAGCACAAGGAAAGCAATTAAAATTGCAAAAGTCAACCAATCAGACCAGACTAACAGGCTGATGGTATCCCAAATATTTGCAAAAAACTCGTTCATTGTTGCTCCCTAGTTAATCGCCAATTTTACAAGATTTTCTATTCATGCGTGAGCCATGGATATTTAAAATTTATCAAGTATTTTCATCGCATCAGCTACGGTGTGAAAGGAGCCAAAGATCACAATACGTTGATATTGTTGGGCATTTAGTGCCCGACGTATAGCGACCAGCATATCATCACAAACTTTAATTTTGTTACGTAGGTTAAATTTTTGAATTAAATCTTCGGTGGAGATTGCCCTATTCACCTTGAGTGGTACCAGTAACCATTCACCTATTAATGGATCAATCGCATTGATCATTAACTCGATATTTTTATCTTCAAGTGCAGAAAAAATTGCGATGCTTGGCACCTTGTCTGCTTTTAGCGTCTTTGCCAATACTTGGATGGCGGCTTCATTATGCGCCACGTCTAATACAATGATTTTGTTGTTAATAGTTTTGAGCTGGAATCGACCTAGAAGACTGGCATTTTCAACGCCTTGAGCGATATGATTCTGACTGATAGGTAGTTTTGATTGTAGCTGATTAACTGCCTCAATTGCCAATGTAGCATTGTATTTTTGATGTTCACCTTGCAAGTTTATTTTTCCAAGATAGGGCATATTGATAAATGTCAGCACTGCACCGATATTGTTAGCGTGATTTTTAATGGATTGTGGCGGATTGCTATCACCACAAATACAGGGTGTATGGCTACGCATAATGCCGGCCTTTTCAACGCCAATCAATTCGCGTGTATCACCCAAGTAGTCGGTGTGATCAATGGCAATATTGGTAATGATGCTGACATCAGGATCAACCACATTAACCGAATCTAATCGACCGCCTAGACCTATTTCTAATACCGCCACATCAGCCTTCTCTTTGGAAAACATAATCAATGCAGCAAGTGTTGAAAATTCAAAATAAGTCAGTGAAATTTCTTTTCTAAAACGTTCTATCTCAGCAAAAGCGTCACAAATGACCGAGTCGCTAAGCATCTCACCATTAATGGTAAAGCGCTCATTATATTTGAGCAAATGTGGAGAGGTAAATTTACCCACCTTATATGGTGATTGTTGATAGATACTGTCAATAAAAGCAATGGTAGAGCCTTTGCCGTTAGTGCCAGCAACAGTAATCACTTGAAATGGAACGCCTTTTGGAAATAGCTTTTTGTAAACAGTCTGTACACGTTGAAGGCCGAGATCAATCTCTTGTGTGTGTAATGACTCTTGCCAACTCAGCCATTCATCAAGGGTTTTTAATCCTCCCAAAATTCACCTTCAATGGTGTCTTTTTTATCTTTACTCTTGTCTTTTTTCTCGGGCGATTGGCCTTTGTGAATGAATACTGTATTGTTTTTAGAAAATACTTTCTCAGCATTTTTTCTTAGAATATGGTCAATAAAATAGGCTCTAGACCAAGGCATTAGGCCCAGTAGACCAACTGCATCAGTAATAAAACCAGGCGTAAGTAAAAGCACACCCGATATTAAAATAACCACACCTTCTAGCATTTCAAAGGCAGGTGTTTGCCCGTTCGCCATAGATTGTTGGGCTTTGGCCATGGTTGACCAGCCTTGGTGTTTGAGTAGAGTTGAGCCAATTAGTGCAGTAATAACAACCAATAGGATGGTAGAAAATCCACCAATTGCTTCACCCACCGAAACTAATACATAAATTTCAAGTAATGTAACAATTACAAATAAAGGAAAGATCATAATTATTTCTCGTTAGTAAAAATCAAATCCCAAACTCCATGTCCTAATCGTTCACCACGTCTTTCAAACTTGGTGATCGGACGATGTTCAGGCCTTGATGAATATATATGGCCTCCCAGTGTGTTTTTAAAGTGGGTGTGTGATTCAAGCGTTTCCATCATCTGCTCAGCATAGTGCTGCCAGTCAGTTGCTAGATGTACACTGCCCCCATTAATAAGTTTTTGAGAGATTAGATTTAAGAATTCTGATTGCACAATACGGCGTTTATGGTGTTTATTTTTATGCCACGGATCGGGAAAAAATAGTTGAAAAGTATCAAAGCTATCATCCTTAATATGATGTTTAAGCATTTCAACTGCATCCTCTTTGATTATTTTTAAATTGGTGAGTTTATGTTTATGTGCCTCATTAATTAAACGCCCAACTCCAGCCTCATACACTTCAATACCTAAGAAATTCTTCTCAGGTGTATGTATGGCCATTTCTAAAAGGCTGTCGCCATTGCCAAAGCCAATTTCTAGCGTGATTGGCTGGCATTTTTTAAATAGATCAGGTAAATCAATTAGACCCGTAGGGACATCAATGCCAAACGTTGGCCAGAGCTCAGTTAGTCCGGTTTTTTGTCCAAGTGTTAGTCGACCTGAGCGACGAACAAAACTTTGGATTTTTCGTACGGTTTTCTCGCTCATAAATCATAGTCAATAATTAGCGGTGAATGATCAGAGAAACGCTGGTCTTTATAAATCTCAACCCGCTGTGGCGTACCTTTAAGATTGGCACTAAGGATGTGGTAGTCAATACGCCAACCGGTATTATTAGCCCAGGCTTGACCTCTGTTGGACCACCAAGTGTATTGATCTGCTTCTTGATTAATCTCTCGAAAAGCATCAATAAAACCTGTTTCTGTGAATAGTTCTTCCATCCATGCACGCTCTTCTGGCAAGCAACCCGAACGATTCTGATTACTCGTGAAATTCTTAATATCAATTCGTTTATGCACAATATTAATATCACCACAGATAATGTATTTACGCCCATCATTTTGTAGCTTCTTAAGATAAGGCATGAAACGTTCAGTCATAAATGCCATTTTGTAATCTTGACGCTCTTGTTTGGCAGAGCCTGATGGTATGTAGACCGAGATAACACTTAGGTCACCAAAATCTGCCTGAATTAATCTACCTTCAAAGTCGATATCTTCCCAAATACTGTGAATTACTTGGTCGGGCTTTTGTTTGCAATACAGGCCTGTGCCACTATAACCCTTGCGCTCAGCAGGGTGGTAGAACGTATGCACACCCTGAGGATAGAATTTATCATCTAGCTGGTCTTCTTGTGCTTTGATTTCTTGCACGCAAACCACATCCGCATCTTGAGTTTTCATCCACTCAAAAAAACCTTTTCGTTCAGCTGCACGAATTCCGTTAACGTTAGCCGTTATAATTCTCTTCATTAGAAATATTTTAATGATTTAGAGGATTGTATGGAACAGTATCAGAAAGACTTTGTGGATTTCATGTTGGAAACCGGTGCATTGAAGTTTGGAGAATTCACCTTAAAGTCTGGACGTGTGAGCCCTTACTTTTTCAATGCCGGTATGTTTAATACTGGCGAACACCTTTCTCAATTAGGCAGGTTTTATGCAACTGCGATTGAGGCAAGCAAATTAGAGTTTGATGTACTATTTGGTCCAGCCTACAAGGGTATCCCATTGGCTACAGCAACGGCGATGGCGCTGAATGATTCATTTAATAAAAATATACCTTACAGTTTTAATCGCAAAGAAGCCAAGACCCATGGTGAGGGCGGCAGTATAGTTGGCCATGCACTTGAGGGCAATATTTTAATTATTGATGATGTCATCACTGCCGGCACTGCCATTCGCGAGGCGATGGATATTATCGATGCCAATGGTGCAACTGCCAAAGGCGTGATTGTTGCGGTTGATCGCCAAGAAAAAGGCAAGGGCGATCAATCAGCCATTCAAGAAGTCGAGCAAAACTTTGGTATTTCAGTGCTGAGTATTATTAATCTCTCGCATTTAGTGGACTACTTGAAACAAGGTGATGATCAAGTATTAATCGCACGTATCGAGGCCTACAGAGAGCAATACGGCGTTTAACCCTCTAGAGTAAATCTACTGCTGGGTAGTAAGTGTAATCCAAGTCATTTGCAACAGCTTGATGGGTTATTTTTCCTTGATGAACGTTTAGACCGTTCATAAGGTTTTGGTCGTCAAGCATCGCTTTTTGATAACCTTTATTTGCAATTTCTACAATATAAGGCAGCGTAGCGTTAGTTAGTGCTAAGGTGGCAGTTTGTGCGACAGCACTGGGCATATTGCCCACACAGTAATGAGTAATGCCATCGACCACATAGGTTGGGTTGTTATGCGCTGTCGGTTTTGAGGTTTCAAAGCAACCACCTTGATCAATTGATACATCAACCAGTACAGAGCCTTTTTTCATTAATCCCAACATTTTTTTACTGATCAATTTTGGTGCTTGTGCGCCAGTCACTAGTACTGCACCAACGACCAAGTCGGCATTAGTTAAATGTTGGTTGATATTAGCTTGGCTAGATAAGTCGATTGATAATTGTGATGAATGTTTCTTTTGAAATTCAACAAGTCGCTCTGAAACTGAGCGATTCAAAATAGTGACATCAGCACCCATCCCAAGCGCTACTTCAGCTGCATTCATGCCAACAATTCCACCACCTAGTATTAATATCTGTGCTGGATCTACTCCTGTCGCACCACTAAGTAAAACACCTGACCCACCTTGGGTTTTTTCTAGATGATGTGCACCTGATTGAATGGACATTCTACCAGCTACCTCACTCATTGGCTTAAGTAAGGGTAGCGCCCCAAAGTCATCGGTGATGGTTTCATAGGCAATGCATATTGCGTTAGAATCTATTAATAATTGGGTTTGATGCGGATCTGGAGCGAGGTGAAGATAGGTGAACAGTACTTGACCTTTCTTAAGTAATTTGCACTCAATTGGTTGCGGTTCTTTAACCTTTACAATCATCTGTGCTTGGTCAAAAATTTCTTCAGCAGAACTAACAATAACTACACCCACCTGTTGATATTTCTGATCAGTAAAACCTATCGCCTCTCCCGCTTGAGACTGCACAATAATTTGATGGCCAGCATTAATAAGAATTTCAGCACCTGTTGGGGTAAGGCCAACACGATATTCGTGCGTTTTAATTTCTTTTGGAATACCGATAATCATGTTAGTATTGTAGTGTGAATACTATTTAAAAATATCATATTAAAGGAATTTGTGATGATTACCAAAATTAGCGCAAAAGAAACTGTTGAAGGTGATGGTGTTATAGTTAACCGTTTATTCCCCATTCCCGACCGCATGAACTTTGATCCGTTTGTATTATGGGATCATTTTGATATTGGCGCCGGGCATGGCTTTCCAGACCACCCACATCGAGGCTTTGAGGCTATTACCTATATGCTCGGTGGTGGTATGAATCACAAAGATAATTTAGGCAATGATGCGTTTGTCGCCGAATGTGGCGCTCAGGTGTTTTGCGCTGGCAGTGGTATTGTTCACTCGGAAATGCCTGCGGAGAGTGGAAACTCAACTGGTATACAATTATGGATTAATTTACCAAAACGTTTAAAGAAAATCGACGCTAGCTACCAACAAATCTTAAGTAATCAATTACCATTGATTGAATTTGAAGGCGGTAATTGTCGAACCATTGTTGGTGAAGGGTCGCCTATCACATTACATACTGAAATTACCTATCAACATGTTCGTCTTGACAAAAGTCAACGTTATCAAATTTATATGGACACAGGTTTAAGTGCTATTATTTATGTTTTGAAAGGCTCTATTCAATTATGTGATGAAATCATCGACTGCGCGCAAGCGGCGTTAATTACAACGGACAATGAAGAAAATCTCTCTATTAATGCATCTGAAGATAGTGAATTTATGTTTTGCTCAGGATATCCACACAATGAGCCTATCTACCAACATGGTACATATGTTGATTGATACTATGTATTTTCCTCATCATCAACAATTTCCTCGGTAATCGTCAGATGGTTTATCTTTGCAAATGAGAGGATGCGATTATAGGTAAATGAACAAGCGTATTTTAGTTGGTCATCAAAAACAATAGATTTAATGCCATCAATCTTTCTAATTTTTAGATGTCCATTGTAGCGTTTTAGGTGTTCTTTTTGGATACAAACAAGTCTCTCTGTCCAATCGCTGGGTCTGAACTTTTGACCATCTTGAGTAATGCCTGAAACGGTGTGTATAATTTTTGGCATCTTTATTATTCCTTGTCAAAAAGTAATAATGGTGGAGGGATAGGGATTTGAACCCTAGAAGGAGATTAATCCTTGCTGG
>DTVJ01000312.1 GCA_012963565.1 Piscirickettsiaceae bacterium | reverse complement strand
GAATACTTCACCTAAAATTGAAAGTAGATAAACGTACTGGGCTCATCTAACCAACCTAAAGTGAGCCACAACATAACCGATAAAGAGATTGCTAAGGTTACTGTCGGTCGTATTTCATGTAGATGCAACGGTCTATTTTTTAGTAATAGAGACAATAGAACAAGAACAACAATCCATCCCACCATGCGAACCGTATATGTCCCTGATGAAAAGACCGACAAAGTATGCCATGGTATGCCGAGATAATCCGCATAGTAACTGAGCCAATTTGGAAATATAAGAGATGCAGGATCCATCATTGTTAAAATAATTAGATTAGCATTAGCAATACTGTCTGCACGAAAATAGACAAAAGAGACCATTATCGTCAACATCGTCAGCAACCACCCAATAAATATATTCGGCCTTGGCAACTGCCATTCCTTCCATATATGATTCACAACTAGACCTAAGGCATTCACTGCACCGAAAGCTACAAAAGTCCAAGCCGCACCATGCCATAGACCTGAAACTAGAAAAGTAATAATGATTGGCACGACAACCCCCAGCAGAAACTGATTCTGTTTTGACCAATCATTCAATATTGATTTTCGCATGACTGATAAAGCAATAGGAGAATAGAGATACATCATAAAGAAACGGGTCATTGTAATGTGCCAACGTTTCCAAAAATCAATCATTGATGTTGCGCGATACGGTAGATTAAAATTAATAGGCAATAACAAGCCAAACATCATACCCAATCCAACAGCCATATCAGAATAACCAGAGAAATCAAAATAGAGTTGCAAAGTGTATGCGATTACGCCGCCCCATGCCTCTAACATGGTCAATTGATCTGCGACAGAGAATACGCTATCGGCAAACGGTGCAATACCATCTGCAAGAGCAACTTTTTTAAACAACCCTAAGATGAAAGTAACAATACCAAGCCCAAATAAAGACAATCCAGCACCACTACCGTTACGCAATGATTGGAACTGTTTATCCATTTCTCGATAAAGAACAATTGGACCGGCAATTAACTGTGGAAATAGAATAACAAAAGTGGCAAAATCCAAAAACTTAACTCGTTTTATTTGACCATCGTGGGCATCTACCAACAAAGCCACTTGTTGAAAGGTGAAAAATGAAATTGCCAGAGGAATAAATATTTCTTCGAATTGCCAACCTTCTCCCAATAACAACCCAATATTTTCCATAAAAAAATTACGGTATTTAAAATAACCAAGAACTGCTATATTGACTAATACTCCAACAATTAACAACAATCTAGAAGGGCTTTTCAATAGTTGATGGGTAACAGCATAATTAAAGAGTACCGACCCTAACAATAACAGCAAATAAGGCGGATTCCACCACCCATAGAAGAAAATTGATGCTGCAACTATCAACACCATTGAAGCACCACCTCCAACATCTCTCCGTATCCAATGAAATAGAATAACTACAATTGGTAAAAAAATAAAAAGGAAAATAGGGTCATTAAATAGCATGCTCAAGAACCCTTTTTTGTATTAGTTAATTACCTTAGAAAGATGATCGACCATTTCTCCAATATTCTCCAATATATTAATATCACGAGATTTCAATCTAATATTAAAAGCCCTTTCACTCTCTACAATTAACTTGATCTGATTAAGGCTATCCCACTCCTCAATATCATTAGCTGTTGTCTCACGAGTTAATACTAATTCCTCGTCATCAAAGACCTCTTTAAAAACATCAATTAACACACTTAAAATCTCTCTATTTTCCATAGTTACAATAATTCCATTTTTGTTATTTTCATATAATGTTCCGCAAAATTATATCCATTTTCAATATCTAGCTTATACTTATCGCTAGAATCCAGATCAACGTAACCAAGATCATTAATAATTTTTATAAGAAGTCCATTCCGGTCTGTCTCTTTATATTTTAAACTGATAAATTGACACCCTATTTTTTTTGATTTTTCAATTAATATTTCTTGAACTGCGTATTCCAATCTACGAGAAAAAACTCTGCAACTCATCACCCAATTATCGATTTCTAAATAATCCTTGTTATGCTTTGTAATCACAACTGACACAATACCGTAATCTTGGGTTCGATCTCGTAACCTTACAATTACCACATCAACTGTCTTACCCTTCAACTCTTCTGCACTATAACGTTTCTGAGTTAAATTAAACTGATTAGTCTTACCAAGAAGCTGAACAACTCTATCTAAAGTACTTTCACTTAGCTGTTCAATAATTATTTCAGATTTTAAATTTTGTAAAAAAACTGACATTGCATTGTCATCTTTTTCAAGTTTGATTATTTCACTTCGAGCTTGATAAGATTTACTTCTTTCAAGGTCTTCATTGGTAATTCTTTGAACACAAAATACATTTAACTCATCTAATGCTCTAATGTAATCAGCAGGATCATTTGGTAGATCAATAACCAATACATCTTTTAGTCGATCTTGAACCCAAGCACGCTCTACTGGATTATCATCTACAAATACTAGAGAATCCAACCCAACATTTAATGCTTTAGCAATACGTCGAATATTAGTCGCTTTATCTTCAAAATTAACTTCGAAATGTGCAATATCTCTTTCATTCAAAACCATGCCGCTATGGTTATGAAAGACTTGCATCGCAATATCTATGTCATTCTTTGAGCAAACAGCTAAAATAACACCTCGACTTGTCAACCCCTTAATATACTGTTGAAATGCTGTAAACGCTTCGCCTTCTGCTGTTTCTACTCCTAGTGTAATTCCTTCAATACCGTCATCTCCTATTACTCCACCCCACAATGTGTTATCAAGATCAAGAACAAGTACTTTTTTACCTCTTGACATCATTCCCTGCGAACGAGCTGCAATTGTATGACTCAAAATAGGTAGTACATCAAATGAAAAAGGCTGTTTTGACATCTGATAGAGGTGAGCATCGTGCCATTTCTCTAATCCAACACGGTAAGCAATATATTCTGCATCAATAAATCCAACATGAGCTGGTGCACTATCCACCAACAATCGATTTATCTGGCGTATATAATTTAACAAACCTCCTGCTGTATATCCATCCAGCTCTCCCAATGGACGACTGGGTGGTGGATCAAAACTCAACTGCACGATAGGTATTGATATAGAGCCCCATACATCTTGCCAAATCATTAGCTCCTCTTGCAAAGCATTCATGTACTCATCATGAGTGCATCCTAATGAAGAAGAAGAAAAAACAAGGTCTCTATGAGTTGGTAATATAATTAATAAGTCTGGCTTAAAGGCATGAAGTTTACTTTCTGAGACTAGCAACTCACTGAAAATCTCACCATAACCACCCCTGTAAATATCAATTGAAAAACCATGCCGAAAAAACATTAAAGGCAACAAATCTGCTAAGAAATCACCAGTAAATCCACATAGCAATGCTACTTTAAGCTTCTCTTTTGATTGTTGAACTTTATTGGAATGGAGATTGTAACGTTTTGCTAATTTTTGTACTGCGTTAGATGTTTTACTTAATAGGTTATTAGCATAGAGTTCATCAACCCATTTCGAATCACTCATCTACGTACTGCTCTACTTGCATGAATTATATTGCCATACAGAGTATCCGCTTTCGGTGTCATTAAAAACTCTGCCATATCTGCAACATCGTCCGCTGTTGTTAGTTGTTTTTCAGGCATGCCTTCCACTACTTGATCTAGATAACGATCCGGCATATCAGCTATTAATGAAGATTTAACCATTCCTGGCGCTAGAATATGTACCCTAATATTATGCTTTAACCACTCTTGAGACAAAACTCTAGAATACGCTGTTATGGCTGCTTTGGCAGAGACGTAGGATGCAGTTTTTATAGGAGGCATACCTATCAAAAATTCTGTAGATAAGATGATTACCCTTGCACCACCTTTACATCCTTTTAACAGCGGTAAAGAATTTTGAACAACGAAATGTAATGATTTCAACTGACTATCAATCTGTTCAGAAAACTCTTTCCAAGATATATTATGTGTCAATTTATTAGAAAATGGCTCTGCCACAGAAAACACAATACCCGAAAGTTTTTTGTGCTGCACGGCTATCTTATCGAAAAGCATCTGCACCTCATCTGCCTGCTTTAAATCTACCGAATACGTGTCTACTCTATATTTATTACTGCTAGATAGTTCATTTTTTAATAAAGCTAGTTTATTTTCATTTCTTCCATGTACAACGACTGGACCTTTGGCCGCCAAACGTTTAGCAATTGCACCGCCAATAGCTCCTGTTGCTCCTAAAATTAAGACCGGATCTTGCACTGCACTTTTCCTCTTGCTACCGTTTGACCTTCCCTGCCATCTATTGTTTTCTTTTTTGCTTTTACTTTTAATTCTATTAAAGAAAGATCTTCCCAAATTTTCTTAACAGTGCAATTAATCAATATCGTATCTTTTGGATAAATAGGCTCTGGAAAAGCAAGTTGTTCTTCCAGTAATAAACATCGTTCTCCTGGTAACAACATACCAATAATTCCAGAAAGTTGTGCACCGAACAAGAACCCATGAGCAAC
>DTVJ01000311.1 GCA_012963565.1 Piscirickettsiaceae bacterium | reverse complement strand
TCAACAGTTCTATTAAGGTAAACCCTTGTTGTTTTCTCATTTGTTTAGGTATAGATCCAATTGAGAAGAGGTTTGCTTGTCGTTCATTCTTTGTTTGCTGCTGAAAACTGATAATGATAATTTAACAATCTCTGTATTGGGTGTTTGGTTAGTTTTTGACTGCCAATACCAGGATTGCCTTCCAAGTTGATACTCACCGTTTTTAAAGCCTAAGGGGTGTTTATGGCTTAGGCGCATTTCAACGGCAAGATTTGACGCCACTAAATTTGCTAAGGTTTTGTGTTGGAGTATTTCAAGATTCTGCGTGTTTTGCGTTTGCGCTTTGATTAAGCCAATTAGACCAACACTAGCAATACTGAGCGCCACCAAAACTTCAATCAAAGTAAAGCCTGTTTGTTTCATAACAGACTAGAGTTAAACTGATAGTGAGTGTTATCTTGCTCAAGGCTAATGACTGATGGTGTTATATACCCATTCGGAAGAATTGAAATTTCTAACTCGTCAGAGCTGATGGTTATATTTTTCCATTCTACTGATGAAATATTGCTAGATTCCCATTGCAGCGTTTGAGGGTTGAGTTTTTCAACGTTACTTTGATTATCAACAAAAATTAGACGCAATTGAACATTTTTTAGTTGTGCAGTTTTTTGTGACATCACAACTTGGTTTTTTAGCTGATTGAATAATAATTGAGCCTGGGAAGGGCGTGCTGCATTAATACTGAGCATAGCAACTGAAGTGATTACGCCGACAATTAGCAGAACAATTAATAGCTCTACTAGGGTAAAGCCTTTACTCCCAGTTATTGACGTCTGTATTTTCATCATTTCCACCAACTCGACCATCTGCACCATAACTATATAAATCAAAAGCACCTTGTTGCCCAGGGCTTAAATAGTAATATTCGCGACCCCAAGGATCCTTGGGCTTTCTGTCTAGATAAGTACCAATAAGCGCATCAAGCCCCTCATCTGTACTTGGATAGCTAAACTTATCAAGTCTGTAAAGATTAAGAGATGAGCTAATAGTTTGAATGTCATGTTTGGCTTTTTGTAAGCGAGCCTGGCCGGGCTTATCCATAATTTTAGGCATAATA
>DTVJ01000310.1 GCA_012963565.1 Piscirickettsiaceae bacterium | reverse complement strand
AGGTTGGGAGTGTTGTATAACTCTTTTGCCATTTTATTTCTCCAGTATATTTAAAAATCTTCTAATCTTATAAAAAGAAGATGTGAACGGGTCAAATTATACTTAGAATGCAAGAAAATACCTCAATTTATTAGTGGTATTTTTGACTATCTCTTAGGAGATATAAATAAGAAATTTTTGGAAAAAACTATATCGATTAGTTGGTTAAATAATCATCAACTTGAGCTGCAACACCACGTCCTTCATTGATTGCCCACACCACCAATGATTGGCCGCGACGACAGTCTCCAGCAGTAAATACACCTGCTTTAGAGGTGGCATACTTACCATATTCTGCTTGGTAGTTGCCTCGGTCATCAAGCTCAATATTAGCATCATCACTCAGGTAGTGTTCAGGTGAGACAAAACCCATTGACAATAATACCAATTGCACGTCCCATGTTTTTTCACTGCCGGCAATCTCAATGAGTTGACCTTCTTTAAAATCTACATTAACCGTGTTAAGGCCTTTAACTTTACCATTATCATCCTTAATGAATGATTTAGTCATTAAATGATATTGTCTTGGGTCATCACCAAATACTTTTGCCGCTTCTGCGTGACCATAATCAACGCGATAGATCAGTGGCCATAATGGCCAAGGGTTATTGTCAGCTCTGTCAACAGGCGGCTTACCCATTAACTCAAAGTTAACAATCGACTTCGCTCCTTGACGTAGTGCAGTACCAATGCAGTCTGTACCAGTATCGCCACCGCCAATCACAATCACGTCTTTATCTTTAGCAGATAAATCAGAGTCATCAGCCTTGCCAGTATCCAATAAATGTTTGGTATTTTTAGCCAAGTATTCCATCGCCATATGCACGCCTTGTGCATCGCGGTTCTCTACTGGTAAATCACGTGCCTGTGTAGCGCCTGTGGTAAATATCAAAGCATCAAATTCTTTTTGTAACCCGGCGGTAGTAATATCCTTGCCCACATCCACACTGGTGATAAATTCAACACCCGAATCTTTTAATAAATTCACTCGACGATCCACCACATCTTTACCGAGTTTCATATTGGGAATACCATACATTAATAATCCGCCGATACG
>DTVJ01000309.1 GCA_012963565.1 Piscirickettsiaceae bacterium | reverse complement strand
CTTTACTTGAGTAATCAATATCACTGAACATCTGAGGGTTCGGAGAGGTGTTCATGACTGCATCAATAACCTTATCCTTAAAATGTAGTTTAATGCCTTGATGAGAGGTACGTGTAGCGTCCTGATGTCGACGTAACCAGTCTATTCTGTTGTATGCATTCTCAATGCTGGAATTTGCCCATCTCGATGAGATGTCAGTCCAAGCTTCAATAGAGCCTATTACATCTTTTTTATCGAGAGGAGTTTCTGGACCGCCATCTGTAATTGTCCAGCTATCTGTTGAGATAATATTTGCTCTAGCAGTGATAGCTGCACTAGAAACATATGTACTATTACCACCATTAAAAGTTACGCTATCCTGCAACTCCAATGCATCCCAACCAACAAGAAGTGCATTGTAGTTTGCTGTAGACAATGTGACACTTGCAAACATCGCGCTCATTTCCGTAACACTGCTAACATTCCAAGAGCCTATATCTTGATTAAAAGCAGTTGCATCTTGAAACATAGAATACATATCCGTAACACTACTGACAGTCCAAGAGCCTATATCTTGATTAAAAGCAGTTGCACCATAAAACATCCTGCTCATAGTCGTAACACTACTAACATTCCAAGAGGAGCCTATGTCCTGATTAAAAGCAGCTGCTAGTCTAAACATATAGGCCATAGTCGTAACACTACTAACATCCCAAGAGCTAATATCTTGATTAAAAGCAGTTGCATTCTGAAACATATAAGACATATTCGTAACACTACTGGTATCACTCCAGTCAAGCGCTACGCCGCCATTATTAAAAGCAGTTGTACTAAACATCCCGGTCATATCCGTAACACTGCTAACAGTCCAAGAGCCTATGTCCTGATTAAAAGCAGCTGCTCGTCTAAACATATAGGCCATAGTCGTAACACTGCTAACAGTCCAAGAGCCTATGTCCTGATTAAAAGCAGTTGCATCTTGAAACATAGCCCTCATATCCGTAACACTGCTAACATTCCAAGAGGAACCTATGTCCTGATTAAAAGCAGTTGCGTTGTTAAACATCCTGCTCATAGTCGTAACACTACTAACATCCCAAGAGCTAATATCTTGATTAAAA
>DTVJ01000308.1:375-1102 GCA_012963565.1 Piscirickettsiaceae bacterium | reverse complement strand
ATATCTTGGAAACTTCTCGGGTTACCTGTACCTACGTTATAAGTTCCATTTTGTATAGGATTACAAGCCTTGATGTTAGCTTGCACTACATCTTCAATATTAATAAAATCACGTAATATTTTATCAGAACCCTCAAATAGCTTCGGTGCGTTACCATCTAAAATTTGATGCCCTAACTGAATCACCATAGATGAGGTTTTGGCTTTGTAGTATTCACGTGGCCCATATACGTTGAAGAATTTTAAACCAACAATCGTCATATCGGGGTTCTCATCTGAATAGCGATAAGCAATCTGATCCATCATGTACTTACTAAAGCCATAAGGATTTTCAGGATTTTCCTTACCGACAGTTTGTGGCGAGGGCAGGCTACCATAAGTCGCGGCAGAACTTGCATATACCATTACTGCATCGTCCATTTTGGCCTTATCTAACAAATCATAAAATGAGTTAACGTTGGTTTGCATCACAATCTCTTGATCGTATACTCGCGTATCTGAAATCGCTGCTTGGTGAAATATGTAGTCAAATGTATAATCATCCAGCAATGCTAAATCAACTTTGCTGTTAATATTGCCACACACTACATCACCCGTAAAACCAATCAAATTTTTATAATGGCCAAAGCTTTGTAAGTTGCCATTTGAAAATGTTGCTTCACTTCTAAAACAATCAAAAATTACCACTTGTGAATCAGGGTAGTTTTCTTGAAAATAGAAGGCCAGGT
>DTVJ01000308.1:0-331 GCA_012963565.1 Piscirickettsiaceae bacterium | reverse complement strand
TTCTTGAAAATAAAAGGCTAGATTGCTACCAATAAATCCAGCACCACCAGTGATGAGAATGGTTTTTTTATTAAAGTCTGTATTGCTGTATAACATAGCTACTTATATGATTTCGATAGTGTCTTGCATTGATTTTAATATAAATTTAGCATCAGAGTTAGCTTCATCAATGTCATGACCAGTTTTAACCAAGATAGTATTTTCTATCCCTGCAGCATTTGCCGCTCTAACATCGGCCTCTTTATCACCTATCATCCAAGAGTTTTTCATATCAATATTGTATTTTCCCCTAGCCTCTATAAACATACCTGGATTTGGTTTTCGACAACTG
>DTVJ01000307.1 GCA_012963565.1 Piscirickettsiaceae bacterium | reverse complement strand
ATATTATTAATATTTAATCTAACCTCTGCAAAATCATTCAATCCAAAGATAGTAATTAAAAAATACAATCCTGATTTAGCTTTTAATGGTACAACAATGTTTCCATTGAGTAAATTGGATGCTGAAACAGCTAACAATAAAAATACAATTATAGAAATTGATATGTTAGGCAATATAGTCTGGGAGTATGTCGTGCCGAGTGATGTTGTTGGAGATAAAAGAAATAATATGGGAGATGTTGAATATTTACCAAACGGCAATATTCTTTTCCAAGTTCATGGTTTGTGGACTAAAAAAGGGGAACGTAAATCTTTAGGGTCAGGTAATTTTGAAATTACACGAGATGGAGAAATTGTTTGGAGCTATAAGGATACAGGTGCATCACACGATATTGATAGACTAGAAAATGGAAATACAATTTGGGTTAGAGGATGGGCAGAGAAAGGCGAACCTCACGTTATAGAAGTTAATCTTGCTGGTGAGGTAGTTTGGCAATGGGATGCAATGGAAGAATTTGATGTTGAGCCATATTCTAAGGTTTCTCGTGAAGGCTGGATACACGTAAATGCGGTTACTAGGTTAGAAAACGGTAATACACTAATTAGTCTTCGTAATTTTGATATGGTTGTAGAAGTCAATCCACAAGGAAAAGTAGTTTGGAGTCAGAAATTCTTTTGTGACCCTTATAAAATGGTAGGATTGTGGAGCCAAAGGGGCATAGACATGGGTTATGACTTGTATGATGATGATGATTATCCCCCTGGATGTAATCCACACGAGCCAGAGATTCAATCAAATGGAAATATGCTTGTTTCTGTTCGAATGCCATTTAAGTCGTATGAACTAACTAGAGAAGGCGAGATTGTTTGGGAGGTAGGCAGTGAGGAATTAAATATTGATTCAAGAAGAAGTAGAGACGTAGACAGGCTTCCTAATGGCAATACTTTAGTTCAAGTTGAAAGTATGCTTTACGAAGTAACACCAGAAAAAGAAATTGTCTGGTTTGTAGATTTTCCAGAAATTATGTGGTTCAGGCCAAGTATTGCTAAGAGTATGTTTAGTCAAGAACCTAAGAGTTTTTGGAAACAATTTATATTTAAAGGACTT
>DTVJ01000306.1 GCA_012963565.1 Piscirickettsiaceae bacterium | reverse complement strand
CACCATCCTAGCGTTAGCACCTAAGTCTTTAATAAAGCGTAAAGTTTCTAACGATTTGTCACCGCGATTAACCACATCACCTAAAAAGAACAATTGATCTTTATCTATGGAAAATTTGATTTTTTTTAATAACGCTTGAAGAGGATCAAAACACCCTTGAACGTCACCAATCAAATAATCAGCCATTAATGCAAGGTGTAAGGTTCGCTGAGTATAAATTCAGGTATTTCAGCCTCAAAACGCTCACCTTCATCGTTAATCATGCCGTAAGCACCTTTCATTGAGCCGGTTGAGGTCTTAATCACTGCACCTGAAGAGTACTGAAAACTCTCTCCTGGTGCAAGATGTGGTTGCTGACCAATTACACCTTCGCCGATTACATCTTCAACGTCACCGCTTTCGTCCTGAATGCGCCAATGACGGGTGCGTAATTGAGCGCCAATTTGACCATAATTGGTAATAGTAATGGTATAGGCATAAGCATATTGGCCTTGCTCAATATTAGATTGAGCTTCTAAATAAGTAACTTGAACTTCGATTTTAATGTTGTTTTTCATAATCATTGGTTAGTTTAATAAAATCAGCCACACTGAGCATTTCTGCCCTTTGTGACAAATCAATGGATGTCTGTTCTTGAGTTAATAGTAATTTTAAACAATTTCTCAAGGTTTTGCGGCGTTGCGCAAACGCAGCCTTAACTATTTTTTGAAAGGTAGTGACATCGTCTACCAAAGATTTTTCCAGTGGCTTGAGATAAACAATGGCAGAATCCACTTTTGGTGCCGGCTCAAATGATTCTGGCGGCACAATAAAAATAAGTTCAACCTCAAAAAAAGCTTGCATCATGACACTAAGGCGACCATAAGTTTTATTGCCATTATTAGCTACCATACGCTCAACTACTTCTTTTTGTAGCATAAAGGTCATATCTTCCACCTGCGCTCTATTTTCTAATAAGTGAAACAAAATCGGTGATGAGATATTATAAGGCAGATTACCTACAATTCTGAGTGGAGTAGGGAGTGTATCCAAATCAAATTTGAGCGCATCACCTTCATGAATGATTAAATTGTCTTTATCAAACGATTGCAACAAAGTAATTAAATCACGATCAATTTCAATCACATGTAGTTGATCTAACTTCTCTAGTAAAGGAAGCGTCATCGCTCCCTGGCCTGGGCCAATTTCAAGCAGATTATCTTCTCTTTTGGGTGCGATGGTAGCAACGATGCGATCAATAATTCTAGTGTCAACTAGGAAGTTCTGTCCAAAACGCTTACGAGCTTTGTGTTTAGCTTGTTGCATGGGTTGTTAGTGTTTGTATGTAATTTAGCGCAGTTTCGAAACTACCTAAACTAATGCTACCCGTACCTGCTAAATCAAGCGCTGTACCATGATCAACTGAAGTACGAATAAATGGCAAGCCCAAGGTGACATTGACTGACTTTTTAAAACCCAAGGATTTTAGTACAGGCAATCCTTGATCATGATACATAGCCAACACACAATCAACTCCTTGTAAAGCATCAGGGGTAAAGGCTGTATCTGCAGGTACTGCTCCACTAAGATGATAACCCTCGTTATTGAGCTGAGAGATTAATGGATTGATAATTTCAATCTCTTCTCGTCCTAAATAGCCACCTTCACCCGCATGAGGATTGAGTCCACACACAACAATATTAGGTTGATTGATACCCATTGATAATAATGAATGGTGGATGATAGTTATGGTTTCTTTTAACGAATCTGTCTGAATATGTTTTGGTACTTCAGATAAAGGCAAATGGGTAGTGGCAAGTGCGACGCGCAAGCCTTCGGTGGCTAGCATCATCACAGTTTTATCGGTATTGCTTAAATTAGCTAAGTATTCTGTATGACCAGTAAAATCAACCCCAGATTGGTTGATAATACCTTTATGTACGGGACCTGTGACTAAGGCACTACAAGAATTATCTAGGCAATGCTGTGTGGCAATGTCCAAGGTATTTAAAACAAATTGAGCGTTGTCTGGGTTGAGCAATCCAACTTCAGTTTTAGTTTGAGTTTTGATTGGAAATACACAAATTTCACCTGAGGTTGAAGTGGTGCTATTCTCTTTGATTTTTATTGATAAATTTAACTTTTTTGCACGCGCTAATAACAAATCTGGATCAGTAAAAACCAGCAAGTTTTTTTTGATTTTTTTCTGGGCATAAATAACAGCCAAATCAGGACCAATTCCAGCAGGCTCTCCAGGGGTAAAAGCAATTGACATATAGGTATTAAATTAAGAGGCTTTTAAGTATATTAAAAAGGTATTATATAATCAAAATTATATATACTCTTTCATCAAATAAAAACACATAAAATTAGTTAAAAAACAATAACTTAAATAAAATAAAAAAGTTATTAATGTTATTTATTAAAAATAATAAACATAGTGTATTTTAATCATATAAAATTCGTGATAAAGTTTATTTACTCACTTAAAAAAAAGGTTAACTATGAACTCATCCATTGCACCCTTACTCACATCAGTTTTATTAGCTTTTTCACTGCCTTCTCAAGGGCAAACTTTTGGTCAAAATCCTGAAGGTTTTGATTCAGTTTATAGTATTCAAACTGTGAGTGGTATGTCACTCGATAAAAGAGCGCTTTTGGGTGGTAAGGTTATTTCATCCGCAGTAGTGAGTTTGTCGGCCCAAGTATCTGGCGATGTGTTAAGTTTAGGTGGTAAAGAGGGTGACATGTTTACAAAAGGTTCTACCTTAGTAACACTTGAGCAAGAATCTATCCAAGCACAAAGAGATTCTGCCTATGCAGAAATTGCATCAGCCAACGAAGCACTCAGAAATGCCGGTGTGCAATATTCGCAATCCATTGTTTCGCCTAATTCAAACGCTATGTTTGGAGGCATTCCGGGTATGTTCTCTATGTTTACTGATCCGATGCTAAAAATGAGTGGTCAAGGCAATCCTGAGTTTGATAAGTTTGCCAATAGAACAACTCGCTATACTAATTATCAGCAAGCTAAAAACAAACTGAAACAAGCAGAGCTTAAACTTAAACAAGTTGAATCGCGTCTTAAGGATGCAAACGTTGTTGCTCCTTTTGATGGCGTAATCGTGGTTAAGGGTGTTAATCAAGGTGATGTGGTGCAGCCAGGTCAAATTTTGATCAAGTTTGCCAATATTAAAGACCTTCAAGTGGAGGTTAACGTACCTTCTCGTTTAGTTAGGAGCTTGAAGCTTAATAAAAAATACCGCATCAAGTTGGACATGGCTAATATCGTGGTTAATGCGACTTTATCGCAAATTTATCCAATTGCTGATAACAACAAACACAGCGTTAAGGTTAAGTTTGACTTGCCAATGAACGTACCAGTATTAGCCGGTGCATATGCAGAGGTAGAAATTTTTGAAACAGATTCTGGTGTACTGACGCCGGTTCTTCCAGAAAAAGCCATTATGTGGCGCTCTAGCTTACCAAGTGTATTTGTAATTAATCCAAAAACTAATCAAACAGAGTTAAGATTTATACGCCTAGGTGAACAGGTTGGTAAAAGCAAGAAGAGTGTTTTATCAGGCTTGAAAATTGGCGAGAAAATTGTCACTAATCCAAATATCTTGATGGTTTCAGGAATGAATATCTAATAAAATTATGTCTGACAACAAACAAATTGATGAAGCTGACTTAGGTGTAGCAGGCAAGTTAACTAAAGCCTTTATTACCTCACCACTATCGATAATCTTATTCTTCGCCATGCTGGGCGCGGGTATTATTGGTTTAATCTCTACTCCAAGGCAAGAGGATCCGCAAATCTCAGTACCAATGATTGATTTGTTTGTGGAATATCCTGGCGCTTCATCTGATGAAGTTGCTAACATTGTTGTTAAGCCACTAGAGCGTTTAATGTCACACATTCTAGGTGTTAAACACGTTTATTCAGTCAGTGATAGGGGTCAAGGCATCATCACTGTAGAATTTGATGTGGGTCAAGATATGAACGCCTCAATCATTAAGGTGCGCGATAAGATGTTAGCCAATCTTGACTTTATGCCACCCGGTGCTAGACAGCCTTTAATCAAGCCTAAAGAAATTGATGATGTTCCTATTATTAACCTAACCCTGTGGTCTAAATCAGTTGATGATGGCCAGTTACGCTCCTTAGGATTGGAATTACTACAACAACTTGAAAAAGTTAAAGACACCAATAACGGCTTTGTTGTCGGTGGTCGTAAAGAGATTTTTCATATTGATGCTTATCCAGGCCGTCTAGCAGGTTATGGCATTTCCATTCAGCAAATTGCAGGTACTGTTGGCTCGGCCAATGTCAGTGAGCATACGGGCGATATTGAGCTTAATGGTTATAAGATGGAGGTTTATTCGGGTGACTTCTTTCAAAAAGTTGAAGATATTGAAAACTTAGTAGTTGCTGTCAAAGACGGTATGCCAGTTTATGTGCGTGACGTGGCAGATGTGTACTATGCCCCAGAAGAAACTGAGCATATGGTTAATTACTACACGGGTAAGGCCAACAAGACCAATCAGAAAGCCACAGGCGAACAAGCAGTCACGATTGCAATTGCAAAGAAATTTGGCACCAATGGTGTTG
>DTVJ01000305.1:3534-4610 GCA_012963565.1 Piscirickettsiaceae bacterium | reverse complement strand
ACCACAATTAACCAGCCGATTGACATCAGTAAATTAACCCCTGGACCAGCAATTGCTACCAAAAGCATATCTCGTTTTGGCGAGTGTAATGCATCAAAATTTACCGGTACAGGCTTAGCCCAGCCAAAGATAAACCCGACAGATGCTAGATAGAGTAAAGCAGGCACTATGATAGTGCCAAAAGGATCAATGTGTTTAATTGGATTGAGAGTTAGTCTACCCATCATCTTAGCACTACCATCACCAAGCTGGTATGCTACCCAACCATGCGCAACTTCATGCACAGTAATGGCAAAGAGTACTGGAATTACCCAAATTAAAATAGATTGAATATCGCCCATTAGGTAAAATTAGAATAATTATTATATTTAAGATACATTTTATATGAAAACCACTAATCTTTTAATCCCAACACAAAAAGAAGCCCCTAATGATGCAAAAATTATTTCGCATCAGTTAATGATACGTGCTGGTTTTATTTCTAAACTTGCATCGGGACTTTATTCATATCTACCAATGGGTTTAAGAGTCTTACAAAAGGTGGAAAAAATTATTCGTGAAGAAATGAATAAATCCGGCGCACAAGAAATATTAATGCCGGTCACTCAACCGGCTGAATTGTGGCAAGAGTCAGGCCGTTGGGAACAGTATGGCCCTGAATTGTTACGCTTTAAAGACAGACATGATAGAGAGTTTTGCATGGGTCCTACGCATGAAGAGGTGATTACCAATTTAGCCGCCCAATATTTGCGTAGTTATAAGCAATTACCGATGAATTTTTATCAAATTCAAACCAAATTTCGCGATGAGATTCGCCCTAGATTTGGCGTTATGCGTTCGCGTGAATTTATCATGAAAGATGCGTATTCATTCCACCTTGATCAAGACTCTTTGCAACAGACTTATGACGTGATGCATCAGACTTATTGCAAGATTTTTGATCGCTTAGGCTTGGATTATCGCCCAGTATTGGCAGATTCTGGTTCTATTGGTGGCGATAGTTCGCATGAGTTTCATGTATTGGCTGATAGTGGCGAAGATGCTATTTGTTTTTCGGACGAGTCAGATTATGCGGC
>DTVJ01000305.1:0-3434 GCA_012963565.1 Piscirickettsiaceae bacterium | reverse complement strand
GTGATGGCGAGTGATGAAAGTATTAAAATATTGCTCGGTTGTTCTGTAGGTTCTATTGGCGTTAAAGACTTACCTATTCCACTCATTGTTGACTACGCAGCTGCTTGTTTAAGTGATTTTGTTTGTGGTGCCAATGAAGATGGTAAGCATCTTAGTGGCGTTAATTGGTCACGAGACGTGGGTGATGTAGTTACGGCTGATTTGCGTAACGTAGTTGAAGGAGATCCATCTCCCGACGGCAAGGGAAAGTTGAGTATTACACGCGGTATTGAAGTGGGGCATATTTTTCAGTTAGGCACTAAATATTCTGAAGCCATGAATGCTAACGTCATTGGTGAAACTGGTAGAGCAGTAACTATGACCATGGGTTGTTATGGCATTGGAGTAACGCGTATTGTGGCAGCTGCAATTGAACAAAATTATGACGATAGAGGAATTATCTTTCCTGAGTCGATTGCACCATTCCAAATGGTGATTGTGCCAATTAATTATAATAAATCTACTCGCGTCAAAGAATTGGCAGATAATCTTTACCAGCAGTTTATTGATGCCGGCATTGAAGTACTACTCGATGATCGTAAAGAGCGTGCCGGTATTATGTTTGCTGATTCTGAGTTATTGGGCATCCCTCATAGAATGGTAATTAGTGATACACATGCTGACAATGGCAATGTGGAATATAAAGCTAGAAATAATGCTGACAAAGTTGAAGTTAAGTTTGATAGTGCGCTTAAGTTTATCCAATCAAAATTAGGCTAATGACTCGGTTGCAATATTTGTTACCCCAACATTGGTTATCAAAACTAATGTTTCGCTTTGCCAGAATTGAAAACACTTGGCTAAAAAATACATTTACTCATTGGTTTGTTAAAACTTATCAGGTAGATTTGTCTGAAGCCAAGCGCGAGCACGTTGAAGACTATAAACACTTTAATGATTTCTTTACACGTTCATTAAAGCCTAGCGCTAGAGTGATTGATAAGAGTCAAATCATCTGTCCAGTTGATGGTGCAGTCTCGCAAGTGGGCAAGATCAATGCTTCACAGATTGTACAAGCTAAAAATCGTCTTTACAACGTAGAACAATTATTAGGCAATGATATAAGATCATCTGAGTTTACTGAAGGTTTTTTTACCACCATTTATTTATCTCCTAAGGATTATCATCGAATACACATGCCTTATGATGGCACTTTACTGTCAATGAGTTATATTCCTGGCGATTTATTTTCAGTCAATCAACAAACTACTGAGAATATCGACAATTTGTTTGCCAGAAATGAACGTGTAGTGTGCTATTTTGAAACCGAATTTGGATTATGTGCCTTTGTTTTAGTTGGTGCTATTTTTGTAGGCTCTATGCAGACCGTATGGCATGGTCAGATCAACCCGCCGTACAAAAAACAAGTACAACATTTTGACTATCAAGGTCAAGCAATAACGTTGAAAAAAGGCGAAGAATTAGGGCGATTTAACATGGGTTCAACTATCGTTATGTTAATGCCTAATCAGGATAATCAATTTACCTTACAAGCAGGCGAGGTGGTTAAGATGGGTCAATCTTTGTTAGCTTAACTAATTTAATGGTCCGATCAGAAATTTGCATAATTTCAATCAATACATTGTCAATTTTTAAACTTATGTCACGTTTTGGAATACTTTGTAGTGTCTCTAAAATTAGGCCGTTCAGTGTTTTTGCCTTGGCAACCGATAAGTTAATTTTAAGTAAAACATTAAGTTCTCGAATACTGATTCTTGGGTCAATTAAATAACTACCATCTTTTTGCTTAGTAACCTCTTCAATGATTTCACTTTGATTAGAGGTAAATTGCCCAACAATTTCTTCTAGAATATCTTCCAAAACAACCATACCTCTAACTTCTCCATATTCATCAACAACAAGACCTAAACGTCTTTTTTGGGTTTGAAAATGTTCTAATTGATGTGCAAGGCTGGTCCCTTCAGGTACAAAATAAGGGGAACGAACCAGTGTTAGTACATTATCAATACTAAACTCACCTTTGGCATATAGATTAACGATATCACGCATATGTAGTACACCGGTAATATTGTCTTGCGAGCCGTCAAAAGTCAGTAATCTTGTGTGTTGAATACGCTCTAATTGACTTAAAATTTCCTCGTGATTGTTGATATCTACACTAATTAATTCATGACGGGGGATCATGATATCTTCAACTTTAACTTTTTCTAAGTCGATAATATTGAGTAACATTTTTTGGTAGTTTGAGGCAATGACAGGTTTGGCGTCATTCACCACCATTCTTAGTTCATCGGAGCTAATATTGTTAGTTTGACCCTCATCTTTAACACCTAGTATTTTGAGAATATTTTTTGATAACTGTGCAATAATCCAGACAAAGGGTTTAAATATTTTGATGAATACGTCAATGATTAAAGCAGCTGGTAGGGCGATTTTTTCAGGATTTTTAGCTGCAAAAGTTTTGGGTGTGGTTTCTGCAAAAATCAAAATGACAAAAGTTAACATAATGGATGCATAAACAATAGAGCCCTCTCCCCATAACTTAATAGCAAGTACGGTAGCAATACTAGAAGCAAAAATGTTAACAAAATTATTGCCAAGCAAGATGGTGCCAATAAGATGATCAAGATCGCCCAATAGTTTTTCTGTACGCTTAGCCTGCGTGTTATCTTTGCTACTCAGTGATTTAAGACGATAGCGATTAATCGCCATCATTGAAGTCTCAGCAGAAGAGAAAAAAGCAGAGGCCAGTATTAATCCTAATAGGATCATTCCAAGCCAAAAGGTCGACAGTGTTTCCAATCAGTTAATTGTTAACTTTAATGTTTAAAGTTAAGAGTTTAGCTCAAATGATTAAAAGCTTCAAGGCCTGGATAAATGGCTTTGTTGCCTAATTCTTCTTCAATTCTAAGTAAACGGTTGTATTTTGCCAAACGATCAGAGCGCGATAAGGAGCCTGTTTTGATTTGACCGCAGCCTGTCGCAACCGCTAAATCAGCAATAGTGGTATCTTCAGTTTCACCAGATCGATGTGACATCACACAAGTGTAGCCAGCTTTAGTCGCCATAGACATGGCATTAAAGGTCTCAGTTAAGGTGCCGATTTGATTTACTTTGATTAATATTGAGTTGGCAATGTTATTTTCAATACCTCTGGCTAAGATACTACTATTGGTGACGAACAAGTCATCGCCGACTAATTGCACTTGATTGCCGATTTTCTTGGTGAGTAAGTCCCAACCCTCCCAATCGTTTTCATCCATACCGTCCTCAATAGAGATGACCGGGTAGTTCTCCACCCAGTTGGCTAAGTAATCAACAAATTCTTCAGAGCTTAGCGATCTATTTTCAGAGGCTAGATTGTACTTGCCATCAGCATAGAATTCAGAGCTAGCGGCATCAATACCAATAAAAATATCTTTGCCTGCTTCATA
>DTVJ01000304.1 GCA_012963565.1 Piscirickettsiaceae bacterium | reverse complement strand
CTGATATTGCTAGGTTAAGATCTGATTTAATGAGTATTTGTGAGCATCATATTAAATTTTTTGGTAGTGATGTTCCTTTTGATAAGTATTTGTTTTTGACGCTAGTAAGAACCAAAGCCTATGGTGGATTAGAGCACAAAAATTCAAGTAGTTTGATTTGTTCCAGAAAAGAACTGCCCACCCATGCTAAACCAGATATTAACCCTGATTACACGCGATTTTTAGCACTTTGTTCGCATGAGTATTTTCACGCCTGGTGGATTAAAACCATTAAGCCGGCCAGTTTTCATCAGCTTGACCTTGATAGAGAAAATTACACTGAGCAGTTGTGGATTTTCGAAGGCTTTACCTCATATTATGATGAATTGTCATTGTTACGCACAAAAATACTATCACCAGAACAATATTTAACTTTGTTTGCCGAAACTGTGACTAAAGTGCAAAAAAGCAAAGGTAGGCACAAACAATCATTATCTGAGTCTAGTTTTGATGCTTGGACTAAATTTTATCAGCAAGATGAGAATGCACCAAATGCGATTGTGAGTTATTACACTAAAGGTGCTTTATTGGCTTTTGTGCTGGACATTGAGATTCGTCAGCGTAGCAATGATGAGCAATCATTAGATGATGTACTTAAGTTGATTTGGAGTCATTATCAACAAGATGGTCTCGAAAATGACACAGTACAAAAAGTAGTAGAGCAACTCACTAAGAGTGATTTCAGTCAATTTTTTGATGATTATTTGTATGGCGTGACTGAATTACCATTGGTAGAAGCGTTCAGCTATGTAGGTGTAGAGTGTGTATTTAGCCATAAAAAAGACGATTTATCTGACTTTGGTATCAATATCAATAAAGAAGGTGAATTTGCCTTAATCAGCCATGTATTTGATGGCACTTGTGCACAATCATCAGGTTTATATGTGGGTGATCAAATAATGAGTATTGATAATATCAAAGTACAGGCTAAAGACTTGCCGAGTACCATTGACTCTTATGCCCAAGGTAGCGTGATTCAAGTCGGTATCTTAAGAGATGAGTTATTAATCGAGTTAAGCGTTACAATAATACAAAGTGATAAGACTTTTTGTACACTCTCTATTGCAGATAATCAT
>DTVJ01000303.1 GCA_012963565.1 Piscirickettsiaceae bacterium | reverse complement strand
CATGCAATTAAAAAATTTGATTCAAATGGTACTTATATAAGTTCGATTGGTGGTGCTGGATTTACGCGTCTTGCTGATGCAAAAAAAGTAATTAAAAAATTGGTATCGAGTGCCGATCTCACCAAGGGTGCAAACTTTGGTTTAATGAAATGGCATAGCTCTGCTAGAATGCTGGTAAGAATTAATTCTGCTGGTGCGAGTAACATTTACAACACTATTGACTCTCTGAATGCATCGGGTGGTACTAATTTAGATAATGCTATGCGTACGGCGCAGAGATATTTTTCTGGTAGTAGTTCGCCGATTAATCCTAATGCCAGTTGTCAGAAAAACTTTTTAATTGTGATTAGTGATGGCTATTGGTATGACAGTGTCGCTAGTAGAATTGCAGAAAATCTCTATAAAACCAAAGGCATTCAGACCTTTGTTATCGGCTTTCATACAGGTGGTAATAGCAACTACACGAAGTTAGCTAAAGCTGGCGGTACTTATCCAGATTCACCACTGTATTCAAGTAACTGGCAACATTTATACGAAACTTTATCTAGCTATATTCGTCAAGCGATTTCTTCAAGCCTGACTTTTACTGTACCAGTGGTAATGCCCGGTATTAGCAGTAGTGATCACTTGTTTCAATCAACCTTTACTTATAAGAAAAACCATCAATGGAAGGGTAAATTGACAAAGTATAAGCTTCAAGCAGACGGATCGTTAGGAAGCTCTGTATGGGAGGCAGGCAAACTATTAGACAACAAGAGTGAATCGAGTAGGCAAATTTGGACGATTGCTAATAATATGGGTATCAGCACCTCACTGAATAATTTCACCACCACGAACCTTTCAGGGTTAAAAACTCTGATATGGGAAAATAGTGGAAAAAATCCAACTGACACAGAAGGCACAGATCTCATTAACTTTGTGCGTGGATTAGATGCTTATGATGAAGATGCCGATAGTAATACTACTGAGAAGCGTTGGAAACTAGGTGATATTTATCATTCTAGATTAACGGTGGTTGGTGCGCCTAATGCTGACACTACCAATGATGTGAATAGAACAGACACGGAAGCTTATTATCGTTATCAAAAGAACTACGCCAACTTCAAGGGTGGTAAC
>DTVJ01000302.1 GCA_012963565.1 Piscirickettsiaceae bacterium | reverse complement strand
ATTTTTATTTTTTTAAAGCGCGATTTAAATTATGCAATCAAAAGTATTTATCTTTTCATTTATGCTAATAACAACCAGTATTTACGCTGATATTGTTAGTGACGCAAAGCAACTAATCAAAGAGAAGAAGTTTACACAGGCGTACCAAACTCTTAAAAAGGATGAAGAAAATCATATTGATAATAATGATTTTAACTATCAACTAGGTGTTGCCGCCCTTAGATCTGGGCATCATAGTTCTGCACTATACGCCTTAGATAGAGTTTTAAGTGCAAATCCAAATCATATTGGTGCGCAATTAGATATGGCAATTGCTTATTTCCATATTGGAAATTTAGAATTTGCTGAGCAAGAGTTCAAAAAAATATTAAAAAATTATCAGTCAGACGCACCAAAGATTGTTGTGGCAACAATTAATAATTATTTGATAAAAATCAAACAAAAAAATCAAACATCAACTACAGTAGTTGTTGGATCTATCGAAGCAGGACATAGTAACAATGTTAATTCTGGAATAGATGGTAATTCGGTATACATCCCTGCACTAGGTGTAAATTCTTCATATGCACAAAAAATATCATCTAGCTTTACCAAGGCCCAAGTAATTGTCAGCCAAAATCACAAGCTTAATAGAAATAAGACTCTTAATACGGTGCTTGCTGTTAACCATAAGCATTATGCAAATAATTCTAAATATGATGCATCTAATATTATCGCGAGCGTCAGTGGAAAGATAAAAAAAGCAACCGAAGTCTACACATATGGTGTGACTGGTGTTCGCTCTTATCTTGACAAAAATCACAAATACAGCCTTCTATCCACGAACTTTGGTAGGCAATTAACCCCTTCAAAATCACAATCATACGGTGTAAAAATAAAGCATGCACGTTTAAGGTTTTCAGATACTGAAAGTCAAATAAATGACACCAACAAAACAACCTTATTGTTGAATCATTCTGGATTGATTGCAGACAAATCTATAGGTATGGTTTTAACGCTTAATACTGGAAAAACTAATGTTCTGGATGATGCCAACCCAAATGGTAATAGTTCTTTTACAGGACTATCCTCTCAGTTTAAAAAAGCTTTAAATGGTGGCATTATAAGTACAACACTT
>DTVJ01000301.1 GCA_012963565.1 Piscirickettsiaceae bacterium | reverse complement strand
ACGCATCAAGTGCAATGGATAACGGTAGTGAGCAACAATTGCTAAATGATTTGAAAGGCCTGTTAGTGGATAAGACATTAATTCTAATTACTCATCGCGGCACATTACTAAGTTTAGTTGATCGCGTGGTGGTGTTCGACAGTGGCCGTATTTTGGCTGATGGCCCTAAAGATGAGGTATTAAAAGCAGCACAACAACAAGCTAAACAAAACATGGCAGCACAACCTAAGCAGGGTGAGGGGTAGGTTATGTTAGATAAAGTATTAAGAGAGCGAACTGTACATAATGTTTTATTCTATTTAATTGCATTATTTTTTATATTTTTCTTATCATGGGCTTATGTTGCTGAAATTGATCAAGTTGTCAGAGCAGAGGCTCTGGTAGAGCCAGTTGGCAAGGTACAACAAGTTCAATCTCGTTATCCAGGTGCGGTTGCGGAGATGAATATCAGTGTTGGTGATGTAGTTAAAGCGGGTGATGTGTTAATTACCTTAGATACACAAGAAGCACAATCAACCTTTGAAATGGCTAATCAAAAAAGTGCATTACTTAGAAAGGAGCAATCTATTTATACCCCATTAGTTAATGCAGGCATTGAGCCTGAAATAAAATTAGTGCAGATTGAGCAGCGCCTTTTAGAGGCGACTGATCAACTACAAAGAGCAGAATTACAGCTTAAGTTTAGCCGGCTTATTGCGCCCATCGATGGCGTACTTACTGCTGTTAATTTAACAGGCCCCGGTGCGGTGATTCGGGCGGGTGATATTTTGGCTGAAGTGGTTCCACACGAAGAATACTATTTGATTAAGGCAAAAATATTACCCAAAGATATTGGTAAAGTAACAGTAGGGCAGAATGCAAGAGTTTCTTACACTGCATATGATTTTTCTCGCTATGGAATTATGGAGGGCGAGGTAACTAAAATCGCCCAAAATACCACCAAAACTCAACAAGGTGAAATTTATTATGATGCCTGGATAAAAACTAAAGGCTCAACCTTTTCAAAATCACCTATCAATCCAAACATCTTGCCGGGGATGATTGCGCAAGTGGATATGCTTGGTGAAAAACGTACTATTTTTGAATATATCATGAGCCCACTTAATCGCATGGCATCGCGAGC
>DTVJ01000300.1 GCA_012963565.1 Piscirickettsiaceae bacterium | reverse complement strand
GCTTTAGAGTTTAAGTCTGAATATTTTATTTTAGTAAGCTTCATATAACAAATTGTACCTCAGTGAAGTTTTGAATCCATTGTAAATCTGTCATCGTCTATACTATCCATTTTGAAATATTTTTATGAAATATATGAAGAATAGGGTTGTTTTGCTTTTCGCATTTCTCCAGTTTTTTGCAAATAACGTGTATTCTGTCACCAATTACGAAGCTAAAAAAATGATTGACACGGCTTATGCTGAGCACTATAGCTGCTATGATGAATCTGGAGAATTGAAGTGGTATTGCCACATTCCAGATGATGAAGTAAGCATAATATTTGTGTTTTTTGGTGGTGTTGTTGCTTTAGTGATTGTGGCTATTTTGTATATAGTTATTAAGACATTTATTGAGTCACTAAATAACCTGCGTGAACGATTTAAAACTTATGGTCATCTTAAAAGAATTGGTACTTATGATATACAATCCATATGGCAACAATATGGCCTCATTTCAACATTTAACAAAGAAGCCCTTATTGTAATATCTAAATATCTTGGTGTTAAACCACCAAAGGAATTTATAAAACTTTCACCTGTTAAAGAATACAGGGATGGTTTTGAAAAGGACAGATATATGGATGGCATATATAGCGCTTTATCCAGGCGACTTAATAAGGGTATTTATGGTGATTTTTATAAAAGTGAGACCGATGAATTGCCTTTTCATTGTGCGCCATTTATTAAACAGATGCTTGACTGGAAAGATACATATGAAAATCTTGTTAAAAAGGGAAGTGTAAGTGAATTTTTGGATAAATTGAACTCTATTAAAATTGACTTAAATGTACAAGATTCAGCCATATTGTATAAGCCTTATATTGATGATATGACAAAATCTGAATTAATTATTTATGCCAATGAACAAGGTGTGAAAATCAAGAGTAAAGATACAAAAGCACAAATTATGGAAAAAATATTTTTCAATAAAGATTGACAATTTGAACGGAGTTTTTTTATGAAAAATTAAATTCATTAGTTGAAAATATGAAGCGTTGGCTAATGAGCTGTTAGTAAATTAAATGCCAAGAGAAGAGCCAATTAGTATGCCTTCTCTATAGGCCTCTTTGGCGGTCAGTCTTCCG
>DTVJ01000299.1 GCA_012963565.1 Piscirickettsiaceae bacterium | reverse complement strand
AAAAAAGGGACTGTTCGATCTAATCACTATCACTTAACAGACTGGCATTATATGTATGTACTATCTGGCTCTTTCGATTATTACTATCGACCAACAAACAGTGATGAAGAATTGAAATGTATTAAAGTAGTGGCCGGAGAAATGGTCTTCACTCCACCCATGGAGGATCACGCTACTGTATTTTTGGAAGATTGTGATCTGTTAGCTATTAGCCGTAATCCCCGAGATCAAGAAGCCTATGAAGAGGATGTGCGCCGAGTTATTCTGGTAGATCCTGATAGTACTAAGTAGAATGAGTAAACCCAGCTATTATTTCCGTGAAACATGTCGTATGTGCGGGAGCAAACTGCTGACCAAAACTGTGAGTCTTACACCAACTCCACCGGGGAATGACTTCTTGACTAAAGAAGAATTAGGTAAAGACGAGCATGTATATCCTCTAGATTTGTATTTTTGTGAAGACTGCCACCATGTACAATTGGGACATACAGTTGACCCAGAGATTCTATACCAGAAGAACTATACTTACGTTTCCGCAACATCTGCACAGTTCGTTAGTCATTTGCAGACTTATGCGGTAGACATGATAGACCGTTTTGACCTAAAGCCTGGCATGTTGGTGTCCGATATTGGTTCAAATGATGGAACTTGTCTTGGTTTTTTTCAAGATAAAGGAATGAAGGTAGTGGGTGTGGATCCGGCAAATGAAATTGCTAATAAAGCCACAGATAACGGAATAGAAACAGTAGCGGATTTCTTTAGTTATGATCTATCTATAAAGTTGCGTGAAAAATATGGCCCTACTAATTACATTACGTCTCATAATGCTTGCGCACATATTGACAATTTATTAGATGTAGTTAAAGGCGTTGAATATTGGCTTGATAAGGATGGCATATTTGTACTCGAAGTTGGTTATTTCGTTGACGTTTATAATAACACCTGGTTCGACACTATTTACCATGAACATGTTGACTACCATACAGTAGCACCGTTCGAAAAATTGTTTGCACAAGTAGGTATGGAGGTTATTAGCGTTCAGCGCATTACCCCACAAGGTGGCTCAATTCGTGTAATGACTCAAAAAATTGGCGGTAAATTCCAACGCGATGACTCGGTTAATC
>DTVJ01000298.1 GCA_012963565.1 Piscirickettsiaceae bacterium | reverse complement strand
TCAATTGAATACACCTCTTGCACAGGAGAGTAATGACTTATCACCTTCATTACTCGAGATGACATATCGCCATATAAAGGATAGTTGGAAGACTTGATTTCAACACCTCGCTGCTCAATAAATTTTCTAATCTTAAAATAAGGCACACCCATCTTAATACCAAGTGCCTTAGCTTCATTTGATCGGGCAATAATACAGCCGTCATTATTGGACAATACAACAATTGGTTTGCCTTTTAATTTAGGATTAAACACGCGCTCACAAGAAGCGTAAAAATTATTGCAATCAATCAGTGCAAATTTATTAATATGGTAATTAGTCATACTGATGAATCACTGAGGTAACTACACCCCAAATAATCAGCTCACTACCCTCATTAATCACGATATCTTTAAACTCAGGATTCTCGGCTTTTAAGGTGATTTTTCCTTTGTATTTATTAAGGCGCTTGACGGTAAATTCGCCATCTACCATGGCAATCACAATCTTGCCACTTTTAGCAATTAAAGATTTATCCACCACCAAAATATCACCCGGATGGATCCCCGCACCCAACATTGATTCACCCTGCGATTTAACAAAAAAAGTGGACTCTTTATGATGAATCAAGTGTGTATTAAGATCGAGTGTATCTTCTAGATGATCATCTGCAGGGGATGGAAAGCCAGCTTGTACTCTTGAGGTAAAAATCGGCAACGATATATCAACTGCGTCTCCTACCGGTAACAGTACTTTAACATTAGACTTAAGTTGAGATTTATATAACTCTAGCGAGGATTTGACCGAATCAAGTAGGCTAACTGGCACCCTAATTACCTTAGTATCTTCTTTGAATTTACCGGTATTTTTTTTACGCCCAGCACCAGTTCTGGCACCACCATGAGATTGTTTTTTTGTAGTCATTTGAATATTGTAACATTATTCAAATGACTACAAGGAGAATTTTTATTTATTGCTCCAATAATCAGCTTTATCTTTTAGTATCCAACGAACTCCACCTTTTGGATCTTTTACATCGCCGTTATATCTAGGGATTAAGTGTACATGTAGATGCATAACGCTCTGCCCTGCCGCTTGTCCATTATTAACGCCAATGTTATAGCCATCTGGTGAAAATTCTTCATCAAG
>DTVJ01000297.1 GCA_012963565.1 Piscirickettsiaceae bacterium | reverse complement strand
ATTATCAATAGCTGTAGTATTACCTAATCCGATAAATTTAACTACGAAGTCGGTTGCATCTATATTACCATTATCATTAGCATCAACATATAACCTAGCATCAGTGCCGTCAGTAATCACTGCAATGGATATATTATCACTGACACCATCATAGAAGAAGCCTGCCTCAGTTATATTTGAAGACCAAGTACCAGAGGCAATCGAAGCCTTAACCAAGACTGCACTTGAATTTCCAACATTAAAGTTATCATTAAGAGTGCCAGTTAGTTGAATCTTATCGCTATCATCAAAGCCCTTTATTACATCCCAAGTACCATTATCGGCAGCACTTGACCAATCACTATCACTATAATCTGAGAATTTATAAATATTCGATACCGCGGCGCCTCCTGCAGCTTCTTCAGAGACGTAAGTCCCGTTATTGTCAATTGCGCCAATCAATATATCTTTACCGCCACCACCTTGGAGGGTATCAGCACCATAATGACCAGTTAATGTATCACCACCGCCTTTACCTTTAAGGTAGTCATCACCATGGCCACCAAAAATAGTGTCATTACCAGAACCACCAAATATAGTGTCGTCAGCTGCGCCTGAAGTAATGTTGATGGCTGTTGACGTCTCAAGACTAGCATCAATAGTTAACACATCACTAGAGCCTAGACCGCCACCCTGTATAGTTGCAGTCGCACCAGTAAATGTATTATCATGTAATGTGATATTGTAATCATAATCATTAGACAAAATAAAATACTCAACATTAGTCAATGTGGACGCGCCCAGTACAAGTGGTGTGGTTGCATAATCACCAGTAAAGACTACATAGTCCGTTCCAGTGCCGCCATCAATTTGATCAGTTGCTTGTAAGTTCGAACCAACTGCAGCGAAGTCATCACCGGCACCTAAATTGATCGTATCATTACCAGCAGCAGCAGCACCGGAATTTGCTAAGCTAGTCAATGTTCCATTTATTGGATTGAAGTCATCTGTAGATACAAAATCTTGCCCATCGCCAGAATTAATCGTATCATCACCGGTACCTGCCGCAATAAAATCAGTGCCAGTTCCGCCAGTTATATTGTCATCACCACCCCTAGCCATAACAAAATTTAAACTACCTGCGCCTGTAC
>DTVJ01000296.1 GCA_012963565.1 Piscirickettsiaceae bacterium | reverse complement strand
AGTAATCATAAGCCAATAGCACACAATAGTTAACCCAATCGAAAGACTAATGCTGAGATAAAAGTGCAGACCTTGCTTCAATAGCAATGGTAATGCCACAAATAAAGGCAAAGTGGGTAAAACAAGCCAAAAGACACTCGTTGCAAAAGTGCCAACCCTTGCAACGTCTTTGGTATCTATATAGAGCCAAAGCATCGCAAATACGGAGATTAATGGGAGAGAGGCTAACAGAGCTCCAAGAAAGGTACTTCGTTTAGCAATCTCAGAGATTGTCACAATCAAAATTGATGTGATAGCAATTTTAACTAGATAGTAAATCAATTAAACCCTCTCTTCTTGAAGTTATAAAGTATACGAGTTAAGTACCATTTGAAGATAGTGTATCAGAAAAGCTTAGCTTTCATAACTACACTAGGGGGTATTATCTATCAAGATAATGCAGTATCGACTTATAAAAAATTTAGATATCTAGGCGTTAATCTCAGCACTACGAAGGTCTTGTGCTAATTTATCCAGTGCAGTATTAACCAACTTATAGGCACCCTCAGCGCCATATAGTTTAGCCACTGTAACCGCTTCATTAATCACTACCTTGTAAGGCACTTCCGCGCTAAATTTAAGCTCGTACGCACCCAAATACAATACAGCATGTTCAACTGAACCAAGTTCATCTGTTTCTCTACTAATGGTCGGTGCAATAAGCTCATCTAACAAAGTTAGATTTTTTAAGATATTTAGAAATAAGTTTGAAAAGAAAGCTTTAGAAATCTTGCCTTCTTTTTGATTGAGGAATTGCTGTTCGATTTGTAGCACTTCACCACCTGAGACCAGGTATTGATACAAGGCTTGGACAACACGCTCACGAGAGCGTTGCTTTGAAGTTTTATAAGCCATCGTTAAAAGGCTTGAGTGTCAGCTTGCTTCATCAAATAAAGCATCTCAATCATTGCCATGGTGGCCTCTTCACCCTTGTTGCCTTTATAGCCACCTGCACGACCGATGGTTTGATCCATGTTGGAAGTGGTTAGTACGCCAAAGGCAGTTGGTATTTCATATTGATAAGACACATCAGCAACACCACGAGCACACTCATTACAAACAAAGTCAAAGTGTGGGGTTTCGCCATTAAT
>DTVJ01000295.1 GCA_012963565.1 Piscirickettsiaceae bacterium | reverse complement strand
TAGTCTTGCAAAGTATTTGCAAGTCGCTATTATAGTCATCGGAAAGCGCCAAAATATTGAGGAGGAGGTAGCCGCCTAACTAAACTTGAGGAGAATAAATAAAACGACTACCTAGTAGAAAATCAAGAAATATTTCTCGGGGGAGAGAGCTTGATCTTCTATATATAATTATACCATAATATTAGAACAATATAATATAGATTTTAATTTTTTACTATAATTTTTTATAAGGAAAAAATGTTTAAATATATTAAGAGCACCTCTACCAAGGTAATATTATTATTCCTATCCACCTTATTCCTCTTCTCTAGCAACACTTTTGCTAGAACACACATAATTAATGCCAACATTGACTCAGTCGAGCCAATTTATATGAATTACAAAATAGAAAAACTCATGACTCCCTGCCAATCAAAGCAGCAAGGCTGTTGGAACATCAACTACCAAAAAAGAATTCAAAAATCACTTCAAGGCTATCGAATCAAACTTTCTTACGAAGGCAAGCGATTCACCGCCAGAATGCGTACAAAACCAAACGGTGAGCAGTTAAAAATCAGGGTAAGAGGCGATCTACTCAGTCAATCAAGCAGAGTTGCCGTTAATGCACTAGCGGTTTATTAACGCTTTTCTAAACTTGCAAGTTGTCTTGGCAACTTAGCCACAGGCATTGGTAAAGCTTCCACCACAAAATCATAGCCCCTATTACCGTAGTTGTAAAAAGCACCATCTGCTTTCTGCATACTAGCCTTAGGCAAAAGATCAAACATCGCTAATGGATTAAACACAGCGTAAGGCTTAGAAACCTTAGCAGACACACCTGTTGCTACTAATAATAGCATCAGTGCAATTGTGTTAATCATAATCATTACTTTCATTTTTGTTTGTCTCTTGGTTAATTAGTATGCCACCACCTTATCTCTTGAGGAGAGAATAAATCTTGGGGGATAGTGGTGACATGAGACTATTATATCACAAAACTCTAATATAGCAAGTTGATAATATAAAATAGTTCTAATATAGTTTTTAATTTGACCTAGAAACCAAGACTAATAATAAGTCAAAAACCTAATAATACTCAGGAATATTAGCCATTAATGATAGTTATACTGATGGTTTTAATTGTGTTAATATT
>DTVJ01000294.1 GCA_012963565.1 Piscirickettsiaceae bacterium | reverse complement strand
CGCCTAATTATTATGCAGAGGTTGAGATTAGCGCTTTGGATCAATTAGACAAACTTTCACTCTTTCCTCTCAGCTCTCAGGATGATATTAATTTATTAATTATTGGCACTGCTAACTCCGGTCAGTTTTTACACCCTACGCAACAAATCGCCATCCAACAAATGGGTATCGGTGTAGAAAGTATGAACAGAGAATCCGCTTGCAGAAGTTTTAACTTATTACTATCTGATGCTCGATTGGTCGGCTTACTATTACTATGACGCGTACCCTTATTGGAAAAATACGCCACTTCTGGCAATATTTCAAAATGGATACGCCGTTATTTATACTACTAATGGCTGTAAGTGCTTTTGGTTTGATGGTACTTTATAGCGCTTCTTCAAGCTCAACAATGTTGTATAAGCAGATCACTCATTTTGCGCTCGCCATTGCTGCGATGCTGGTGATTGCACAAATACCGCCTTATCTGCTCAGGCGCTATTCCCCTTATTTAATGCTATTCGGTATCCTTTTATTAATCCTAGTACTATTATTTGGATCTACTAGTGGTGGCGCTCAACGCTGGCTAGATTTAGGCTTTGTACGCTTTCAACCTTCGGAGCTAATGAAGCTAATCGTTCCGATTGCGATTGCCTCTATCCTTAGTGAAAAAACTCTACCGCCGAAACTATTACCTACCTTAATTTCGGTTGTTTCAATAGTTGTGATTGTCCTACTGATTGCCAAACAACCTGACTTAGGCACCTCGTTATTGATTGGAGCCAGTGGTATGTATGTATTATTTTTTTCAGGTATTCGTATTCAAATTATTAAACACAACAATTGGCTTAATATTGGACTAATCAGCACGCTGATAGGTGCTAGTGGCTATATTGCTTGGAACTATCTACTCATGGCCTATCAAAAAAAACGCATTCTCACCCTCATTGATCCGAGCTCAGATCCGCTTGGATCGGGCTATCATATCTTGCAATCTAAAATTGCCATCGGCTCTGGCGGTTTGTTAGGTAAAGGTATCGAGCAAGGTACTCAATCTCAGCTTGACTTCTTACCTGAGCACACTACCGATTTTATTTTTGCGGTTATTGCTGAAGAATTAGGATTTTTAGGAGTGCTGTTATTGCTATTTATTTACGGCCTCATTATTTATCGTTGTTTTATTATTTCTTTTGAATCAGAAGATAATTTCTCTAAATTATTAGGCGCCAGTTTAACGCTTATTTTCTTTACTTATATCTTTGTTAATATTGGTATGGTATCAGGCCTATTACCTGTGGTTGGCGTGCCGTTACCATTAATTAGCTATGGTGGCTCCTCTATCATTACACTAATGGCCAGCTTCGGTATTATTATGTCTATCCGCAAGCACAAAACCCCTAGATACCTCTCTGAGGTATAACCAAATGTTGAGATTATTAATCCTATCACTATTGCTAGTATCATCAGCAATATCAGCCAAGACCCTACCAGCTACGCATTTTAAATCAACCCAAAACTTCATTAATAAAATGGTGAAAGATCATCATTTTATTAAAAATGAATTGCTGTTAATTTTTTCCAAAATCGAGCTCACGGTTGCAGATAAAACCAAGAAAAAGCGAATCAAAAAACCCAAGAAAAAGCCTATGACATGGGATAAATATAGAGGTCTATTTATTACCAATGAGCGTATTAACAATGGCGTGAAATTTTGGCAAGACAATCTATCTACCTTAAAACGAGCCCAGGCAACCTACAACGTTCCCGTTGAAATTATTGTGGCTATACTCGGCATAGAAACCAATTATGGCACTAAAAAAGGCACACACCCTACTTTACAAACACTGGCTAAACGTTCCTTTGGTAACTACCGACGACGTAATTTTTACAAAAAAGAACTGCAAGATTTTCTACTCATGACTCGTGAAAATTCTTTGCCACCTTTGTCTATCAAGGGCTCTTATGCTGGGGCTATGGGCTACCCACAGTTTATAGCTAGCTCATACCGTCACTATGCGGTTGATTTTAACCAAGACGGTAAAATAGACTTATTCTCAGACCCAACTGATGCCATCGGTTCAATTGCCAATTATTTTGACAAACATCAGTGGCATGACAATGGTGAAATTGCACGGCCGATTTTACTAAATACTGCACATTTAAAATATGCCAGGAGCTCAACCAATAAACCTAAGAAAAATGCCAAATATTGGCGCAATAAGGGTTTAAACATTGATCAAAATATTGACAATAAAACCAAGCTTGCTTTCATTAGTCTTCCGCAAGAAATAATTAATGAAACTTGGCTCACTTTTTGGAATTTCTACATACTAACCCGTTATAATCACGATAATAGATATGCCATGGCTGCCTATCAATTATCGCAAAAATTAAAGCAACAATTCAACCAAGAGAATTACTAAAAAAAATTATGCAATATCATTCACTTATTAAACAATTATCCAAGCTATTGGCGATAGTCAGTACTATCACTGCACTCAACGTTCAAGCGGCTATCTTTATTACCCCAAAAAAACCGTCAATTAATGCTGACGCTTACATTGTGTTTGACCATAATTCAGGTGCAATTATTGCTGCAAATAATGCATATAAGAAGCATGCACCAGCTAGCTTAACCAAGCTCATGACTGCTTATGTCGTATTCCAACTTATTAAAGATGGCAGAGCCAGTCTAGAGGATGACGTCAGAATTAGTGAAAAGGCCTGGAAAACCATGGGCTCAAAAAGCTTTGTAGAAGTGGGTAATACCATTAAACTTAAAATACTACTCAAAGGTATGATCATCCAATCTGGTAACGATGCAGCTGTCGCATTAGCAGAACATATTGCCGGCACAGAGGGTACCTTTACGGCTTATATGAATGAGTACGCAGTAGAACTTGGTATGCACAACACTCGCTTTGAAAATGCTTCAGGTCTTGATTATGAAGGCCAACACACCACTGCTGCTGATATGGCAAAACTAGCTTCCGCCACCATTAGAGATTTTCCTGAATTCTACCCTTGGTACAGTGAAAAAGAATTTACTTACCACGATATTAAACAACTTAATCGTAACAAACTATTATGGACCGACACCACCGTTGACGGTCTTAAAACTGGCTTCACTAAAAAAGCAGGTTACAACCTAGTAGCTAGTGCCAATCGGATGAATATGCGCTTGATTTCAGTAGTGCTTGGCTCAACAGATGTTGGAGCCCGTACCGCACAAACACAACAAATTCTAGACTATGGTTTCCGCTTTTTTGAAACTATCAAAATTAGCGACATTAGCGAACAAGTACCTATCTTTAAATCAACCAAAGACACGCTTAAAATCGGTCTATCTGACTCAACTTACATAACCCTAGCTCGAGGTCAATTTAAGCTTTCTCAACAAGCCATTGCGTTGAATAGTGAGCTTTCAGCCCCAATCGTAAAAGGCGATACAGTGGGTAACTTATTACTCACCTATGAAGGCAAAACCTTAGCTAAACTACCATTGGTTGCACTTGAAGATGCCGAGGAGGCTGGATTTTTCTCTCGTACCATCGACAACATTAAAATGCTGTTCTAAATGGTTTTTCTAAACGGCGCGTTTATTGAAAAAGATAAAGCCTCTATTTCCGTCATGGATAGAGGTTTTTTATTTGGTGACGGGGTGTACGAAGTCATCCCTGTTTATCACGGTAAAATATTTCGCTTAACTGAGCACTTAGATCGCCTGCAAAAAAGTCTAGATTCTATAAAAATTACCAACCCCTATCAAGCTGATGAATGGCTTACTATTCTGACTGACTTAACAAGATTTGCATCGGCTGGAGATCGATCGATATACTTACAAATTACTCGTGGTGCCGATACTCAGCGTAAACACAGCTTTGAGACACTCACACCTACCGTGTATATTGAATCTAATCCACTCATCACTAAATCAAAATCTGAGCTAGAAAAAGGATTTAGCGCCATCAGTCGCGAAGACATTCGCTGGAGTCGATGCGATATTAAAGCTACTTCACTGTTGTCCAATGTCCTTTATGCTCAGCAAGCAAAACAACAACAAGTTGAAGAGGTGATTTTGACTCGCAACGATCAAATCACCGAGGGTGCCACTTCCAATGTATTTATGCTCAAAGACGACACGCTCTTGACACACCCTGCTGGGCCTAACATCCTCTCAGGCATCACACGTGATTTAGTATTAACTAGTGCTCAGGCTTGTCACTTTAACGTACAAGAAACACTTTTTTCATTAGCGGATATCTATCGTGCTGATGGGTTATGGATTTCTAGCTCAACTCGTGAAATCATGCCCATCACCATACTGAATGGTGAGTCAATCAATCAGGGTGTAATCCACTCAGCCTGGGAATGCGTTTATGATCACTACCAGCAACTAAAAAATGACTGATCAACGCCTAGATCTACTCACTGATTGGCTAGAGATTTTCTTTGATGATGAAAACTTTGTCATCACCACCGCTAGTGATGATGCTAGCTTTCGTCGCTATTTTAGAATTGAGCGCGATAACACCAGCTTTATTGCCATGGATGCACCACCAGAAAAAGAAAATTGTGAACCTTTCATCCGCATAGCTAAATACCTAACTGCCGGCGGTATTCATGCCCCTAAAATCATTGACATCCATTCAGAGCAAGGCTTTTTATTGTTAGAAGATTTGGGCAATCAAACCTTCTTAAATGT
>DTVJ01000293.1 GCA_012963565.1 Piscirickettsiaceae bacterium | reverse complement strand
TGATATTCAGCATTTTCTTTTAAATCGCCATGCGCACGCGCAGTAGCAATATCCTCAACAATACGTGGACGCTCAAAATCTTTAAGTTTTAACAACTCTGCTTCTAGTGCTTTAGCACCACCGACGGTCATTGGGATGCTTTCCATTAGTGTAAGGATTGAAGTTTAGTTACAGTTAGGGTTTTATGAGTTTTAAGCCCATCCAACATAGCAAAGGCCGCGGCTACTGTGGTTGTGAATGGCACTTTATGAACTAATGCCTGACAACGAATCTGTGCAGCATCTTCCACACCTTGTGTATCTTCTGTTGAATTAATAATCAAATCAATGTCATCATTTTTGATCATATCCACAATGTGTGGTGAGCCTTCAGAAACCTTGTTCACCATCTCACATTCTATACCCGCTTCTGTTAGAGCTTCTTTATTACTACGAGTGGCTACTATACTAAAGCCCTGTTTAGCTAGGCGTTTACCCAAATCAACCAAATCGTCTCGATCAAGCTTACGTAAACTCACAAATACTTTGCCACTCTCTGGTGCTCGACTACCAGCAGCCAATTGTGCTTTATCAAAGGCCGATGCAAAATCTTTGCCTATGCCCATCACTTCCCCGGTTGATCGCATTTCAGGGCCAAGAATTGGATCTACACCTAAGAATTTATTAAACGGAAATACCGCTTCTTTCACACTAAAGTGGTTAGGAATAATTTCCTTGGTAAAACCTTGTTCTTTGAGTGATACACCTGACATCACGCGTGCTGCAATATTCGCCAATGGCACACCAATTGCTTTTGATACAAATGGTACGGTACGTGAAGCACGAGGATTAACCTCAATAATATAAATCTCACCATCTTGATAGGCCAGCTGGGTATTCATCAATCCCACTACGTTTAATGCTTTTGCCATGGCTATCACCTGAGTTCGCATCTCATCTAGTACGTCAGCTTTCAGTGAATATGGTGGCAGTGAACAAGCAGAATCACCCGAATGAATACCAGCCTGCTCAATGTGCTGCATAATGCCGCCAATCACTACATCTTCACCGTCACTAATTACATCAATATCAACCTCAATCGCATGGTCTAAGAATGAATCTAATAACACAGGTGAGTCATTAGATACCTGCACTG
>DTVJ01000292.1 GCA_012963565.1 Piscirickettsiaceae bacterium | reverse complement strand
TGGCCTTTATTTGCTGAGAAGGCACGCGGACTAATTGAAAATGATAAAGTTGTTGCTATCTTCGGTTCTTGGACTTCAGTATCAAGAAAATCAGTATTGCCTGTCATTGAAGAGTTAAATAGCGTATTTTTCTACCCAGTTCAATATGAAGGTGAAGAATCATCTAAGAATGTTTTCTATACTGGTGCAGCGCCAAACCAACAAGCGATTCCAGCTGTAGATTATCTAATGAATGATATTGGTGTTGAAAGATGGGTGTTAGCAGGTACTGATTACGTATATCCACGTACAACTAACAAAATTCTAAAGGCATACCTAGAAGCAAAAGGCGTGGCGACATCTGATATTATGATTAACTACACACCGTTTGGACATTCAGATTGGCAAACAATCGTTTCTGATATTAAAACATTTGGATCTGCTGGCAAAAAGACTGCTGTAGTTTCAACTATTAATGGCGATGCTAATGTACCTTTCTATAAAGAGCTAGGTAACCAAGGTGTTTCGGCATCTGATATCCCAGTTATAGCGTTTTCAGTAGGTGAAGAAGAGTTATCTGGTTTAGATACAGGTCCACTCGTTGGTCATCTTGCTGCATGGAATTATTTCATGAGTGCTGATGCTGTTGAAAATGATGAGTTTATTGCTAAATGGAAGGCTTTCATTAAAGATGATAAGCGCGTAACAAATGATCCAATGGAAGCTCACTATATTGGTTTTAATATGTGGGTTAAGGCTGTTGAGAAGGCTGGTACTACTGAAGCTAATGCGGTTCAAGATGCTATTATTGGTGTAACTACGCCTAACTTAACAGGTGGTGTATCTGCCATGATGCCTAATCATCACATTACTAAGCCAGTATTAATCGGAGAGATTCAAGCTGATGGCCAGTTTGAAACTGTTTGGTCTACAGAAGGTTTAGTTGCTGGTGATGCATGGTCTGACTTCTTACCGGGCTCTAAAAATCTGATTGCAGATTGGAGAAAGCCTTTAAGTTGTGGTAACTATAATGTTAAAACAGCAAAGTGTTCTGGTCAGAACTACTAAGATCATATAATTGATCAATAAAAGGGTGTTATTGCAGAATAACACCCTTTTTTTATAACGGTTAAAAAACATGAAGATTTTTTCATACATT
>DTVJ01000291.1:463-1139 GCA_012963565.1 Piscirickettsiaceae bacterium | reverse complement strand
AGTTTCAAAATCAAAAAATAATAATAGAATATAGATAACAAAATCTATTAATACTGTAGTGATGCCTACAATTAAAAAACGACCAACTTGATTATGAAGCAACTTGATGTTTTTTGGGTGTGATATGCTCATACTTATCTTTTAATTCTTTAACTCTATCCTTGGGAATATTAGCATCGTACTCTAGATTATATGGATGCGACTCCCACTTATGAAAACAAGACTGCCAATATTCAAATGTTTTAAGATCGTTTGGCGTGCCCCAACAAATATAACTGTTGATTTCAAAAGCTTTACATTTGTAGCCCAGTTCAATTGCATCGTTAATTGCCGTATCTACATAATACTCACCATTAACAAGTCCATTTCTATTCTTCATTCTTTTAACCGCATCGAAAAAATATTTCAATTTTTTAAATGTAAATGCGCCAACAACAATAAGATCATCACCTGGATTTTTTAACGGCTTCTTGACAGAGACATGGTTAATTTCATTTGTCGTACCATCAACATCCATCCAACCGTACATTTCAGGGTTACGCATAGCGCCGGGATAACCTTTAGCCCCCCATACAATCACATCTACATCTTGTTCTAATATCAAGTCATTAAATTTATTTGCATCATAAATCATGCCATTATCACATGCGGCGATAGTTACTGGAGCATCCATATT
>DTVJ01000291.1:0-453 GCA_012963565.1 Piscirickettsiaceae bacterium | reverse complement strand
GCAATAGTAACTGTGGCTTCCGTGTCTAACCCAGACGCACCTTCAATACATGTTGTTGCTTGTCCATCTGTAGCATGATCAAGTATTTCAAATGATGGTTCTTTTGATAGTTTAATTAAGACATCAATTAACTCATCTAAACCGTCTAGGTCTTTTCTAAGAATGTATCTTTGTATATCCGTGTTTGGTAAGTCATTCATTGCCTGTACAGCCATTGGCAAACCGGATACAGAAATCAATGGTTTTTGGATTTTATAACCTTCTTTCTTAAAACGACTACCTAAACCAGCCATGGGCAATAAAAGCATGCCATTATGTTTTGGTAACTCATTACAATTAGATATATTATGAAAAATATCAGACCAATATTGATACTCGTTAAGATCACTAGGTGTGCCCCATTGCATAAAATGTTGTAATTCATAAACATACACCCTAAGACCATCTTGCATC
>DTVJ01000290.1 GCA_012963565.1 Piscirickettsiaceae bacterium | reverse complement strand
ACGCTTGCGTAGATCAAAATTTGATCATGTAATTATTGCTTCTGCAAGTGAGAGAGTTAGAGACTGGAAGTTAGCAAAATTATGCAAACCAAAATCTATTATTGGTTATCTAAACAATAAGAAAAGTGCCAGAAAAAAAGATGTTGCTTTAGATATTAAAAATAAGAATAGTCATGAAGTTGAGTATGTATTTAACTTGTTTAAACAAATAGATGTGCATGGCATGATTCCACCTATGCAATTATATCCAAGTGATCATATTAATACTCAAAATATAGACAACTCTAAAAAAGTAATTGGAATTAATATAAGTACTAGAAAAGATAGCCAACGCTGGCCACTTGAAAACTTCTTTAAGCTTATTAAAGAGTTAAGTGCAAATCAAGAATTTACTTTTTTAATTTTTTGGTCCCCTGGTTCTAGAGATAATCCAAAACACCCTGGAGATGATGAAAACGCCATAGAGCTCATCAAATTATGTAAAAACCTACCTGTTGGCTTATATCCAGAAACCTGGAGAGAATCAAATACACTTCAGGAGCTCATAGACGGTTTGTCTTTATGCGATTATGTTGTAACTCCTGATGGAGGTGCGATGCATATTTCAGCAGCACTCCAGAAACCTATTGTTTGTTTTTTTGGAGATGTTGATACCAAGCATTGGTATCCGTGGGGAGTTGAATATAAATTACTTCAGGCAAAAAGTCACACAGTAAAAGATATATCTATAGAACAAGCTGTAAATTCAGTTACTAAATTAACAGCTATTTAAGTACTTGCAGTTTTTTGCATGATTAGATTTAGCTCTTTATTAATAATATCTTTAGGAATATTATTAATATCATTATTATCTATTAATAATTTTGCCTTATTGCTTATTGGCCCCCATTCTTCAACAGGAGTTTTCGCAAATAAAACCAATTGATCTTTATTAAGTGCTGCAGCCAGATGCATTAAGCCGCCATCTCCAATAAACAACGCATCAACCATATCTAAGAGACACAAGAAGTGCCCCATACCCTGGTTGGTGACTATTTCAGAGGTAGGGTTTAGTGATTTTTTTAACTCTTGAGCTTGGTGAATGTCTTCATGTATATAAAAAATGATAATGTGCAGGTTGTTATGCTGTTTGTATAATTTATTTAGAATTAGGCAGAGATTATCATTTGTAAGTATTGAAGTTTTTCTATTGTTACTGATTGAGATAAAAAGATTAAAACAATTGGAATCTAAAATTAGATCGACCTTGTTTTTAAAGTTTGTTATTGAATTTTGTTTGGCATTTATCCGCGGATAAATATTATTTGGTATTTCTTTAAATTTAGGGCTGGTTATTTTCAGAATACTTAATGCATTGTGTTGATTTTTATTGCGCTTATACAGTCTAGGGTTGTTAATTAGAATACTGCTCCAATGATTATCTGTATAAGCAATACGTTTTTTTGCACCTGTTAGCCACAATGCAAGATTCATTAATTTTTGGGGGGCTGCTTTTGCAGAATAAGCCAAATCAAACTTTTCTTTGCGTAGTGACAAACAAACTTTTAGGGTTTGTATATATTTATTGCCTTTGGGTATTATAAAAAAATTATCAATAGTATCAATATAAGGAATAAGCTTTTTGCCTCTGAAGCTACCTACTAATGTAATTTTTGCCTTAGGGTATTTATTCTTTAGGCTCTGAATCATGGGCAATGTCACAACAAGGTCGCCAAAACCATTACGACGTAATATTAAAATTTTTTTTATTGACAAGAGCGCTCTTTTTTTATTTTGTTGTTTTTATTTTAAACATAATTTGATTACAAACAAACAGTTAAAATTTACTTAATAAATTTAGGATATATTAATAATGAGAAAACTTAGTTCGTATCAATTCACTAGCTGGATTAAATTGGAACCAGTTAAATACCTAATTAAATATATTAGGAATTATTTTGTTACCATCTTCTATATTACTAAAAAAGGTAAAAATCTTGATTCTTTTTTAAAAAAATGTGAGCATCTTTCTGGAAGAAATATCATATTGGTTATTGCATTTGAGCAGCCATGGGTAATCGAATGGCAGTTGAAAATTTCAAAGGAAAATATAAAGGATGCTACAATTATTATTTTTGATAATTCTAGGGACCAATCTAAAAAGAAGGAAATAAAAAGTGTTTGTCATGATTTAAACGCATTATATTTTTCATTGCCTAAAAATAAAACATTACATGTAAATAGATCGCATTCGTTGGCCATGCAATGGGTATATGAGAATGTAGTTAAAGCTATTAAGCCAAATATTTTTGCATTTATTGATCATGACTTAATTCCAGTAAAGGAGTTTAGTTTATTGAATGCAATTAAAGATCAAGACTTTTATGGCTGGTATAGAATAGGACTGCAAAGGAAAAACCCAGATGCATGGAATTTATGGGCAGGTTATTGTATGTATAGCTATACAAAAATCAAAAAATCAAATTTATATTTTATGTATGATTTTGCAAACGGATTAGATACTGGTGGTGGCAACTATGATGCTTTGTATTATGGGTATGATGATAGAAACATGGATTTCTCATCGGTGTCTCAGGTAAGTATCAACATTCCAAGTATTGGTGTAGTTGATGATTTAATGTTGCTTGATGATAGTTGGTACCATATTGGAAGTGTCGGGCACAATGACAATACAAAGTTAAAGAAGGGTTATGTTACGGCATTATTTAATAAAATAGAAAAAGGCGATTCTTGGGATGATTTTGTCGTCAGTTCTAAAACTATTCAGAATAAGTATAATTCATGAAAAAAACCGTAAATACTATATTTTTTGTACGAGCAAACAAAACTAAGCATGGAGGTGCCGAGAATTACTTACATCGATTATCTGAGTTATTGACCAAGAAGAATATTGATTATGAAATCATTAATTCTATATTCCCTAAATTTCTGCCATCATGGTTAAGAGTTATTTTCTTTAATTTACAAGTTTGTTTATTTAGAGGCAGTAAGTTTTACTTTTCCTTAGAAAGGATTACTTGTCCAGATGTATATCGTGCTGGTGATGGTGTTCATAAGGTATTTTTAAAGACTCAAAATAAATCAAGGCTAAATCTCTTACATCCAATATATCTTTTTATAGAAAAACAATGTTTTAATAATGCTAAAAGAATTATTGCAAATTCTAGAATGATAAAAAAGGAAATTGTCGATACCTATGCCATCAATCCAAATAAAATTGATGTGATCTATAATGGCATTAATTATAAAGACAGGGATTCAATTCAAGCATTCCGTAAGCTATCTAAAGAGTTTAGAATTAATAAAAACCAGCATTTTTTGTTATATGTCGGTAGTGGATTTAAACGTAAAGGTGTAGAAGAATTCCTTCAAATTGTGCATAATCTTCAACATTTAGATTTGATGGCTTTTGTAATTGGCAAAGAAAAAAATATGCGTCATTATCATGCCCTATCTAAGCAATTAAACATAGAAGATAAAGTAATATTTACCGGTGCTAGAGATGATGTTGATGATTTTTATTCTATAAGTGATATCTTTATTCTGCCTACACACTATGAGCCGTTTTCAAATGTTATACTTGAGGCTATGAGTTTTGGCAATGTGGTATTCACCACTAAACAAAACGGAGCTTCTGAAGTTTTAAGTGAAGATCGAATTATGAAGACACCCAAAGACTTTTCTATTGTTGAAAGTATTGAAAAATTATTTTTGGATCCAAAATTATTAGAAAAGGAAAAAAATAACAACATTAGAAAGTCTAAGGAGTTTTCTATTGATAAAAATTTATCTAAGACTCTTGACGTAATAAATAAAGTTTATTTGGAAGGAGAGTTATGACACCCTGCATTATAGGCATTGGTATACTCTATTATTTGTAATTAATTGGCTACTATGAATTTGAATACTTTCCGTATTGATCAAATATATCAATATTTACTAATCGCTTTGGCTTTTTTATTGCCATTAACGGTGGTTGGTGGTAATTTGATGATGGTGAGTATTGTTCTATTGTGGCTTTTTTCGGGCGATTATAAAAATAAGTTTAGTCAAATCCGGTCAAATAAAGTTTTAGTTGCATCAATTATTTTCTTTTCTTTGCATGTTGTTGGACTGTTATGGACTGAGGATATTAAATGGGGGCTACATATTGTTAAGAAAATGATAGATTTCTTAATTTTTCTTCCAATCTTATTAACAGTTACAAAAAAAGAATACATTAAATATTATGTGTCAGCCTTTTTGTTGGCCATGACAATTTCAGAAATAACATCCTACCTAATTTGGTTTGAAGTTATTAACCCATTTAAATCGGCCAGCGTTCTAAATCCAACCCCTTTTATGAGTCATATTTCTTATAACCCATTTTTAGCATTTGCAATTTATCTATTGTTACATGAGGTATTTTTTAACAGTAGCATCAATAGTGTGGTTAGGTCTGTATATTCTTTTTTTGCTATTACAATGAGTATTAATATGTTTATTACTGGCGGGCGTGCAGGGCAAGTTGTATTTTTTGTAATGATTGTTTTGATATTTTTTCAACATTATCAGAAAAAGACTTTAGCTTTAGTTGTTTCGACTGTGGTTGTTTCTGGTATTTTCTTTTCTGCTTATCAGTCAAGTGAGATTTTTCAACAAAGGGTTGATCAGACTGTTAATGAAGCTTTAAATCCTAACTTATGGAGCGGTTCCAGATCTTCTATTGG
>DTVJ01000289.1 GCA_012963565.1 Piscirickettsiaceae bacterium | reverse complement strand
AATATTCAAGCTGGATCTATCAAACCATTTGATGATGCGATACGTTCTGAGTTAGTTGAACTTTACACCCAACGAGCAGCGCAAAAATCATTGTATGATTTAACTGAGCAACTGACCAATCTAGCTTATGAGGTCAGCTTAGATGAGGCTGCTGATCAAATGAGTCTAGAGCTAAATACATCTGAATTTTTTGCTCAAAATAGCACTCAGTATGATCAAAAATTTATAGAGACGGCTTTTAGTGAAATAGTTCTAAGTAAAGGTGAAAATTCTGAGCTGACTGAACTTTCTAAAGATAAGTTTGTAGTGCTAAGATTAAAAGACAAATTAGCACAACGACAAAAATCATTTGATGAGGTTAAAGGTGAAATCAATACTCACTTAACTACTTTGTTAGCGAAGACTTTTGTTGATGATATTGCCCAGAAAATTGCCACTTTATTCATAAATAGTGATGATAAAGTTGCGCAAGAGTTAATGACTAAAAACCAACTTAAGTGGCAAAAGGTTGGCTGGATCAAAAGAGATTCTAACAAGGCAGATGTTGTGATTGTGAACAAAGTATTTGCTTTGTCTAAACCAAACGCAGGCAGTGCTATTTATAGTGCGCAGAGTTTGGGTAAGCGCCGTTCTATTGTTATTCAATTATCAGGGGTTAAAACATCTAATGATGCACCTAGTAAAGTTTTGGAACGCGCACTATTGAATTTTGAGTCTGATGAGATGTTTAAAGGCATCTTAACGACATTACGTAAAAATTCTGACTTTAAGGTATTTACAGATCGCTTATAAAACTTATTAATGATTGAACAAAAAAAGCCCCGCGAATATAGCAGGGCTTTTTTATGTCTGTTGTTTATTAATTATTAAACTGGGCCTTTGTCATAGAAGTTATAACCCGAATCAATATAAGTCACCTCTCCAGTGATACCTGAGGCTAGATCAGAGCATAAAAATGCTGCAGCATTACCGACTTCATCAATGGTTACGTTACGCTTGAGTGCAGAGCTATCAGCAGCGTAATCTAGTAATTTACCAAAGTCTTTGATGCCACTGGCTGCTAATGTCTTAATTGGTCCAGCAGATACCGCATTAACGCGAATACCTTTGTCAGGACCCATGGCTGCTGCCATATAGCGAACATTAGCTTCTAGTGAAGCCTTAGCAACTCCCATTACATTGTAGTTTGGAATAGCACGAATAGAGCCTAAATAACTCACTGTTAAAAGTGCACCATTTTCATTGAGCATTGGATTTGCGGCCTTGGCTAAGGCGGTAAAACTATAAGAGCTAATGTCGTGCGCTGTGGCAAAGTTTTCACGAGTGGTGGCCTCAATATAGTTTCCATCAAGCGCCTCACGCGGAGCAAATGCAACAGAGTGCACTAAAATATCAAAGCTATCCCAATGATTCTTTAATGTGCTAAATGCATTTTCAATACTTTCGTCAGTTGCAACATCGCAAGGAATTACAATGTCAGAGTTACAAACAGCAGCACATTTATCAACACGTTTTTTTAATTTATCATTTTGGTAAGTAAGGGCAATTTCACAACCCTGTTTTGCCATTGATTCAGCAATACCCCAAGCAATAGAACGATTTGAGGCCACACCAACAATTAGTGCTTTTTTCCCTGTTAAAAAACCCATAAGACTCCTTAAGTATTTATAATTAATATGATGTCAAATTATAAACATATAAAGCTTTTGATATGGGTTCTTTTACCTCTACTAGGTGCCTGTACTGCACCTTGGAACAATCCATATCTTGATACCGAAAGATTAGACAATACGATGTACAGTTCTTTTTCTTCACGTCCAAAACATCTTGATCCGGCTCGATCATATTCATCAAATGAGTGGACTTTTATTCAGTCCGTTTATGAAACGCCATTGCAATACCATTACTTAAAACGCCCTTATAGCTTAATACCTGGTGTATTAGAGCGCATGCCACAGGTACATTATTACAATGAAAAGGGTGATGAAATACCAGCTAGTAATAGACAATCTGCCGCTTCTTCTGAATATATTTTACAAATTAAACCAGAAGTAATGTATCAAAACCATCCTGCTTTTGTTGCGCGCAATCTTATATTAAGTGATGACGAATTAAGCAAGATTAATCATTTGAGTGATTTTTCACACGTAGCAACAAGAGAGTTAGTCGCGAGTGATTTTGTACATCAAATTAAGCGCTTGGCTAACCCTAAACTACATTCACCGATTTTTAGTTTGATGAGTGAGATGATTGTTGGTCTTGAAGGATTAAATAAAGAATTAAAAAATGCTAAAGGCAAACTAGACTTGACCCAGTATCAAATATCTGGAGTCAAAGTTTTAGACAAGTATCGTTATTCTATTAAGGTCAAAGGTGTTCAAGAGCAATTCTTGTATTGGCTGGCCATGCCATTTTTTACCGCTGTACCGCCTGAAGCTGATCAATTCTATGCTCAACAAGGCCTGATTGATAAAAACATTGTGCTAGATTGGTACCCTGTTGGCACTGGGCCTTTTCAATTAACAGTGAATAATCCCAATAAAGAAATGATTTTGGAGAAAAACCCAAATTTTCATGATGAGTATTACCCCAGTACTGGGCAAGCAAGCGATGTAGACAATAATCTTTTGATTGATCAAGCTAAAAAGCTACCATTTTTAAACAAAGTTCATTTTTTGCTAGAAAAAGAAACTGCCCCTTATTGGAATAAATTTTTGCAAGGTTACTACGATCAATCGGGCATTTCTTCGGATAATTTTGATCAGGCAATTGAAGTTAAGGCCAAGGGTAAAACCATTCTAGCGCCTAGAATGCGCGACAAGAATATACGCCTTTTGACTAGTGACAGTACCAGTGTGTATTACACGGCGTTCAATATGCTAGATTCAACAGTGGGTGGTTATACTGAACGGTCGAAGCTACTCAGGCAAGCTATCTCGATTGCCATTAATGAAGAAGAATATATTTCAATCTTTAGAAATGGCAGGGGTACTGCGGCGCATGGTCCAATTCCTACCGGTATTTTTGGAGCGACGGAAGATTACAATCCTTTTGTTTATGATGAAATTAATAAGCGTAAGGATATCTCTCAGGCGAAATCCTTATTGGCGCAAGCTGGCTATCAGGATGGTGTTGACCCAGTAACCAATAAACCTTTAGTATTATATTTTGATACCACTTCAACTGGTGCAGATGATCAACCAAGATTGGATTGGATTAGGAAGCAATTTAAAAAAATAGACATTCAATTGGTGATTAGAGCCAGTAGTTATAATCGCTTACAAGATAAGATGAGTAAAGGTCAAACTCAATTGTTTGAACTCGGTTGGAATGCTGACTACCCCGATCCTGAAAACTTTTTATTCTTACTTTATGGTAAGAATTCCAAAGTAGAAACCGGCGGTGAGAATGGTGCAAATTATCAAAATGCACGTTATGACGCTTTGTTTGAGAAAATGAAAAACATGCCGAATTCTGCTGAACGCCAGTTGATTATCGATAAAATGGTAGCTATTTTGCGTGAGGACGCACCTTGGGTTTGGGGATTTATTCCAAAATCATATGGCCTCTATCATCAGTGGTTAACCAATTCAAAACCACATGCCATGGCAAGGAATACGTTGAAGTATTTACGAATCAACCCTGAAATGAGAGATAAATTTCGCACAGAATATAACCAAGTTGTCTGGTGGCCGTTAGTGATTTTAGTCTTGATGCTGATTGGACTTATATATCGCTTTAGGCGCTCATAATCATGATCAAAATCAAACATTATTTTATATTCACTTTGTTATTGGTGTTGTTGGATCAAATAACAAAATTGTTAATCTTTGGTTATATTAAGCCGAATGAATCCATTATTATTAATGATTTTTTCAGTTTAAGTCATGTGCATAATTACGGTGCTGCCTTTAGTTTTTTGGCGGATCAACAAGGCTGGCAACGATATTTTCTATCAGGTATTTCAGTGATTGCTAGTGTTGCGATTATTCTTTGGATGCGACGCATAGATAGGACACATCTGTTAAAGCTGATTGCTTTGTCTATGATTTTGGCTGGCGCGATTGGTAATTTAATTGATCGCTTAGTCTTAGGTTATGTGATTGATTTTATTGACCTTCATTATCAAACATTTTATTGGCCGGTTTTTAACGTAGCAGATATCTTGATTAGCTTGGGTGTTGTGTTGTTAATTTTTGCTGATATAAAAACACATGAGTGACTGTTTAGTGATTGGTGGTGGCATCATCGGTATGATGAGTGCACGCATGTTGGTAAACTCAGGGGCAAGTGTGACCTTGTTAGATCAACGCGTATGTGGTCGCGAATCTTCTTGGGCGGGTGGCGGTATTATTAGCCCACTCTATCCATGGCATTATGATGACTTAACCAATGAGCTTAGTTTTGAATCTCAGGCCGTATATGAGACCTTATGTGATAGTCTACATAGCTCTAGTGGTATTGATCCACAATATCAAAAATCTGGCTTGTTGATGATGGATGAATTTGAGACAGCTACGGCAAAAGCATGGATGAAGCGTTATAAAATTAGTTATGAATCCCATCCACAAGGCGCCTTGTTTACCCACATTGCTCAGGTGAGAAATCCCCGACTATTGCAAGCACTTAAGGCTGATATCATTAATAGAGGTGTGAATATTGTTGAACATACACAAGTTGAGAGCCTAATCACAAAAGATGATAAAGTTTTAGGTGTGCATTCTTCAAAGGGTGATTTTTTGGCTAGTAATGTGGTGGCATGTAGTGGCGCCTGGACGGGTCAATTGTTAGACTTAGAGGATGATGTTTTTCCAATCAAAGGACAGATGATTATTCTCAAAGCAAAAGCTGGTGATATTAAGCATATTATTCTTGATCAGGGCCGGTATATTATTCCTAGAGTCGATGGTAGAATATTGGTAGGTTCAACCATGGAAGATGTTGGATTCTACCGCGACGTTGACCAACCAACTAAAGACAGTTTGTATGAGTTTGCTTGGCAACATATTCCAGCACTTAAAAATGTTGAAATTGAGTATCATTGGTCAGGTTTTCGACCGGCTAGTAAATCAGGCAAGGTAATTGTGGCTAGAGATAAAAAATTTAACAATTTATTTATCAATACTGGTCATTTTCGTAATGGGCTCAATATGGCGCCAGCAAGTGCTAATAGAATTACACAATTAATAAATGAATAAACTTAGCTTATTTTTTATAACCCTATGCCTCAGCACTCTAGTTAGTGCAAAGTTAATCAAGGTTTCCAGTGCAGGCATCTCACTACAAGACAGTAACCAGCAATGGGCTTGTGTTTTAGACGATAAAACTAAGTTAATGTGGGAAGTTAAACGTAGCATGAAAGGCTTACAAGATAATCAAAGCACTTATACTTGGTTTGATGGTTCATCCGGTGTAGAAAATGATGAATATAGTCGTAATTGTCATTGGGGCGAGGGTTGCAATACCCAGGATTTTATTCAAGCATTGAATACAAGCAACCTATGCCAATCAACGAATTGGCGTTTGCCAAACGAGAGCGAGTTGAATTCACTATTGGTGTATAACGATAATAATCCGCTGATTAACACGCATTATTTTCCTAATACACAATCAAAATCTTATTGGACTTCAGCCACTCATGGCCAAAATACAGATGTAGCAATTGACGTGCCATTTTTCTATGGCGGTACCAATGGCAGTGATAAGTCATTTGATTCTTACATCCGTGGTGTGAGAGATGTTAAGTAGAGATATAGACGAAGCTTTATTTCAATCTTATTCAGAAGATATCCCCGTTTTTTTAAAGAAAATTTATGCCGCTAGAGGTCTATCGGAATCACAGTTATCATTAACTCTGTCCGATCTATTAAAGCCTAATTTTTCTGAGCTAGATAAGGCACTGTCATTGTTAGAGCAAGCGTTAGTTGAGCAAAAACGCATTTTAATTGTGGGTGACTTTGATGCTGATGGAGCTACGGCTAGTGTAGTTGCGATGAAATCATTAAGAATGATGGGTGCTAAACAGGTCGATTTTTTAGTGCCCAATCGTTTTGAGCATGGCTATGGCTTAAGCCCAGAAATTGTTGAGTTGGCCATTAAAGACAAACAACCTGATTTGATTATTACTGTAGACAATGGTATTTCTAGTTTTGAGGGTACTGAGCTGGCTAAAAAATCTGGCATCAATGTCATTATTACCGACCATCATCTACCGAGTGAATCTGTGCCAGTGGCTGATGCAATTATTAATCCGAATCTAGCGGGATGTGATTTCCCTAGTAAAAACTTAGCGGGTGTGGGAGTGTGTTTCTATTTGTTCTCATCTCTGAGAACTTACCTATATCAAAAAAAATATTTCTCTAGCAATAACATTCCTTTGCCAGATTTACGCACCGTGTTAGATTTGGTTGCACTTGGTACTGTAGCTGATGTGGTTAAGCTTGATCAAAATAATCGTATATTAATTGCGGAAGGTATCAAGCGTATTCGTCAAAAACATTGCTCTCCAGGTATTTTAGCTTTACTAGAAATATCAAATAGAAAGGCAGAAACCTTGCAAGCTTCTGATTTGGGTTTTTCTGTGGCACCAAGACTCAATGCAGCTGGCAGACTGAGTGACATCTCGCGCGGGATTCGTTGTTTGCTAACCGATGATATTAATGATGCTAGGCGTTATGCTAAAGAATTAGAAGAGTTTAATCAAAAACGCAGAACCGAACAAGACCGAATGCAGGCAGAGGCAGAGGCAATTGTTAAAGGTAAAGATTTGAGTGAGGGCAAGTTTGCCATTAGTTTATTTGATCCTTCTTGGCATGAAGGTATTGTTGGTATTGTAGCTGGCAAGCTCAAAGAGCAGCATCATTGCCCTTGTGCAGTTTTTGCCAAATCAGGTGATTTTCTCAAGGGCTCTATTCGTTCTATTCCCAGTGTACATATTAAAGATTTACTAGATTTGGTAGATCGACAAAATCCTGGCTTAATTTTAAAATTTGGTGGTCATGCAATGGCGGCGGGCTTGAGTATTAAACCAGAAAATTTTTGGACTTTTAAGAGTGCATTTTCAGAGGCAATCAAACAGCATTTAGATGCAAAGATTCCAACAGTGGAATTACTGACTGATGGCGAGCTAGAAGCATTTGATATCTCATTAGATAATGCACAATTACTGGCTTATTCTGGACCGTGGGGACAGGGATTTGAAGAGCCGATTTTTTTTGGTAATTTTGAGATTATCGAGCAAAAAGTGGTGGGTGAAAAGCACCTAAAATGTCGACTCAAATTAATCGGCGATAAATTTGTACATGATGCCATTGCTTTTTTTCAGGCACCGATTGATTCAAAGCAAGTGTTAGTAGCTTATAAATTATCTATTAATACTTGGAGGGGTAACAGTGATTTACAACTAATGGTTGAGCAAATTACCGCCTCAGAATAGGCTTTATCAAGGTAAAATACAGCCTTTTATTTTTATGAATTTGTAATGCCAATAATTACACTTCCAGACGGAACTCAAAAATCATTTGATCAAGCTATTAGCGTTGCCGAAGTTGCAAAGTCTATTGGCTCTGGTTTGGCCAAAGCAGCACTCGCTGGTGAAGTGAATGGTGAGTTGGTTGATACTTCTTATGTGATTAGCGAAGACGCAGATCTTGCTATCATCACCAGTAAGGATGAAAAAGGTCTTGATGTGATTCGTCACTCAGCAGCACACCTCCTGGCGCAAGCCACACAAATGCTTTATCCAGAAGCGCAAGTAACCATTGGTCCGGTGATTGACAATGGCTTTTATTATGATTTCGCCTACAAGGATGGCTTTACTGAAGCTGATCTTGCTAAGATTGAAAAAAACATGAATCACTTAGTTAAGCAAAATCTTAAGATTGAGCGCTCTGAGATGTCTCGCGATGAAGCGGTGCAATTCTTTAAAGATAAAGGCGAGCATTACAAAGCAGAAATTATTGAATCAATCCCTGCAGATCAAGTATTGTCATTATATCAACAAGGTGACTTTATTGACCTTTGTCGTGGTCCGCACGTACCTTCGACTTCTAAGCTTAAAGCCTTTAAGCTCATGAAATTAGCTGGCGCATATTGGCGTGGTGATAGCAACAATGAGATGTTACAACGTGTCTATGGCACTGCCTGGGCAAGCAAAGATGATTTAAAAGATTATTTATATCGTCTAGAGGAAGCTGAGAAGCGTGATCATCGTAAGATTGGTAAAACACAAGATCTCTTCCATATGCAAGAAGAAGCACCTGGTATGGTATTTTGGCATGCGAAAGGCTGGACACTCTACCAATTGGTTGAGCAATATATGCGCGGTATATTCAGAGATAATGGTTATCAAGAGGTACATACTCCGCAACTCATCGATAGAAGTCTTTGGGAAAAATCTGGCCATTGGGATAAATTTGGCGATGCTATGTTTACCACTGCCAGTGAGAATCGTGATTATGCGATTAAGCCAATGAACTGTCCGGCACATATTCAAATTTATAATCAAGGTCTAAAGTCTTATCGTGATCTACCGCTACGTTTGGCTGAGTTTGGCTCATGCCATCGGAATGAACCATCAGGCACGCTTCACGGTATTATGCGTGTGCGTAATTTTGTACAGGATGATGGTCATATTTTCTGTAGTGCTGATCAAATTCAAAGTGAAGTTTCAACCTTTATTGATTTAACTTTTGATGTGTATAAGCATTTTGGTTTTGATAATGTAGATATTAAACTTTCTACACGACCAGAGAAGCGTGTTGGTTCTGACGAGGGGTGGGATAGAGCTGAAGCGGCATTGGCAGAAGCATTAGATGCTAAAGGTATTAAATGGGATTTACAAGAAGGTGAAGGTGCGTTTTATGGGCCTAAGATCGAATTTGTACTTAAAGATTGCCTAGATCGTGAATGGCAATGTGGCACCTTGCAAGTTGATTTCTCTATGCCAGAGCGTCTTGATGCGCAATTTATTGCAGAAGATGGCTCTAAACAAACACCGGTGATGTTGCATCGCGCTATTGTGGGTTCACTTGAGAGATTTGTAGGTATTTTGATTGAACATTATGAGGGTGCATACCCTGCGTGGCTAGCCCCGATTCAAGCTGTAATTTTAAATATTTCCGAAAAACAGCTTGATTTTGTTAAAAAAGTTGAGAAAAAGTTAAAAAAACAAGGACTTAGAGTCATTTCGGACTTGCGAAATGAGAAGATAGGCTTTAAAATACGCGAGCACTCTATGCAACGTTACCCTTATATTTTAGTTGTGGGTGGTAGAGAGATGGAAAATGACCAAATATCTGTACGTCAAAGAGGCGGTGAAGATTTGGGTTCAATGTCCATTGAGGCGTTTGTAGAGCTAATTAACCAGGAGTAATTATTAAAAAACCATATAAAGTAAAAACTCGAATTAATGACTATATTAAAGTTCCAGAAGTTCGATTAATTGGTGCCAAAGGTGAGCCAGTTGGCGTTGTGGGTACAAATCAAGCAAGAGAGATGGCAGAAGATGCTGGCTTGGATTTGGTAGAGGTTTCCCCGAATGCTGAACCGCCTGTTTGTAAGATTATGGATTTTGGCAAGTTTCTTTACGAGCAAAAGAAGCAGCTAAGTGATGCCAAGAAGAAACAAAAGAAAACAACAGTTAAAACCATTAAGTATCGTCCAGGAACAGAAGAAGGCGATTATCAGATTAAATTTAGAAATCTGGTTAAATTTTTAGATAATGGTGATAAAGTTAAAGTAAGTATTTGGTTCCGTGGTCGCGAAATGCAACACAGAGAACTGGGCATGGTAATGCTAGACAGAATTGAGAAAGACACAGAAGAATTTGCCAATGTAGAACAAAAGGCAAAGATGGAGGGTCGCCAGCTAGGCATGATGCTGGCACCCAAATCGAAAAAGAAATAAGCTTAGACTTATTTGAGATAACACCCTGTAAAAAGGGTACAAAGCCTGATAGGGCAAGGAGTAAATTATGCCGAAGTTAAAAACCAATAGAGGTGCTGCAAAGCGCTTCAAAAAGACCGCTAGTGGCGGTTACAAGTGTAAACACTCGCACCTACGTCATATCTTGACGAAGAAGAGTACTTCTAGAAAACGTAGTTTACGTTCACCAGACACTGTTGAGAAAGCAGATGTACCAATGGTGAAGAAAATGTTACCGTACAGTTAATAGGAGTATAGAAAATGGCAAGAGTATCAAGAGGTGTGCAGGCGCACGCTAAACATAAGAAAATTTTAAAGAAAGCTAAAGGTTATTACGGCGCAAGATCAAAAGTCTACCGTGTTGCTAAACAAGCAGTCATTAAAGCAGGTCAATACGCGTATCGTGATCGTCGTCAAAGACGTCGTCAGTTCCGTCGTTTATGGATTGTGCGTATTAATGCTGAGGCACGTAATAATGGCTTAAGTTATTCACAAATGATTAACGGCTTAAACAAAGCAGGCATTGAGATTGATCGTAAGGTTTTATCAGATATTGCTATCTTTGATAAACCAGCATTTGCAGCGATTGCAGAGCAAGCTAAGGCAGCGATTGCAGCAGCAGCTAAGTAAATCAATAAAAGGCCATGGAGTAATCTATGGCTTTTACCAACTTTTATTTAAATGATTAACGCGATTCTTGACCAAGCTAAGGCATCGATTGCTAAAGCAGAAAGCTTAAAAGAACTTGATGATTTAAGAGTCAAATTTTTAGGCAAAAAAGGTGAGCTTACCGCTCTATTAAAAGGGCTAGGAAAGCTATCAAAAGAAGAACGCCCTAAAATGGGTGAAGCTATCAATCAGGCCAAGGTCAGTGTACAAACACTACTGACGGACAGAAAAAATCATTTAGAAACCATTGAGCTAGAAAAACGCTTATTAGAAGAAAAGATTGACGTTTCTCTTCCGGGTAGAAATGTTGAAATGGGTGGATTGCATCCAGTCACCATCACATTAAATCGTATCCAGTCCTTATTTGCAAAGAATGGCTTTGAAGTAGAAGTAGGCCCTGAGATTGAAGACGATTTCCATAATTTTACTGCACTTAATATCCCTGAGCATCATCCAGCTCGTGCCATGCACGACACCTTTTATTTCGATGAAAGCACGGTTTTAAGAACGCACACTTCTCCAGTGCAAATTCGTACCATGGAGAATAAAAAACCACCGCTACGTATTATTGCGCCAGGTAGAGTTTATCGTTGTGATTCAGATATCACACATACGCCAATGTTCCATCAGGTCGAGGGCTTGATTGTTGATAAAGATGCGAATTTTGCACAACTAAAAGGTTTGTTAATTGACTTTTTACGTTCTTATTTTGAAAAAGAAGACCTTCAAGTTCGTTTCCGACCTTCGTATTTTCCATTCACTGAGCCTTCAGCTGAAGCAGATATTGAATGCGTGATTTGTGGCGGTGAGGGCTGTCGAGTATGTAAAAAAACAGGCTGGCTAGAGGTGCTGGGCTGTGGCGTTGTACACCCGAATGTTTTAGCTTCAGTTGATATTGACGCTGAAGAATATACTGGCCTTGCGTTTGGTATGGGCGTTGAGCGCTTAGCCATGCTACGTTATGGCGTAAATGATTTACGTCTTTTCTTTGAAAATGACATTCGTTTCTTGAGGCAGTTCAAATGAATATTTCAACATCTTGGCTAAGAGAATGGGTTAACCCCAGTGTAGAAGATGAAGTACTTGCAGAAAGCCTAACTATGGCAGGTCTGGAAGTAGATGGTATTGCACCAGTTGCACCTCAGTTTGAAAAAGTTGTGGTGGGTAGAGTTGTCAAGTGTGAAAAACACCCAGATGCAGACAAGTTAAATTTATGTCAAGTTGATGTTGGAGAGGGCGAGAATTTACAAATTATTTGTGGCGCTAAAAATGTTCGAGAAAACTTGAATGTTGTCGTCGCGACTGTTGGTGCTAAATTACCTAATGGTTTAAAAATTAAAAAAGCCAAACTTCGTGGTGTAGAATCATTCGGGATGATTTGTTCAGAAGCCGAACTTGGCATGGCAGACTCATCTGATGGTATTACTGAGTTAGCTGATGAAGCGGTTATTGGTCAAAATATTAGAGAACACCTAGACCTTGATGATAATATCATCGAATTAGATATCACCCCTAATCGTGGTGATTGCTTTAGCGTATTGGGTGTGGCACGTGAAGTTTGTGCCAATTACAACTTATCGTTAGATATATCAACTGATAAAGTGGCATCTAGCATTGATGAACAAATGAATGCTAGTGTGATTAATACACTGGCTTGCCCTAAATATTTAACACGCATTGTTAAAGGTATTGATAACTCAGTTGCAACACCTGAGTGGATGGCACGAAAATTAGTGCGTTCTGGTCAACAATTACATTCCCCTGTGGTTGATATAACTAACTTTGTTTTATTAGAATTAGGCCAACCAATGCATGCCTTCGATTTATCTAAAATCAATGGCGATATCACAGTTAGAATGGCCAATGCGGGTGAAAAAATTGAACTACTGAATGAGCAGACTGTTGAACTTAAAGACAATACTTTAGTCATTGCTGATGATACCAATGCTCTTGCAATTGCAGGTGTTATGGGTGGTATGAGTAGCGCGACGCAAACTGATAGCAGTGACATCTTGCTAGAGAGTGCATTCTTTGAACCAGTGTCTATTGCAGGAAAAGCCAGAGGATACGGTTTACATACTGAATCTTCATTGCGTTTTGAACGCGGTGTTGACTTTCACATGACCCACATGGCAATGGAGCGTGCGACACAGCTTATTGTTGAGATTTGTGGTGGTCAAGTGGGCCCTATTAGTGAGTGTATTGACGAATCCTCATTACCTGAGCTGAACCCTATTACAATCACTAAAGCTAAAATTCAAAAGATTTTAGGCTTTGAATTAGAATCTGATTGGATTGAAGAAAAGTTCACCAATCTTGATTTTGAAATTACTTCAAAAGATGCTGATTCTTGGACCATCATCCCACCAAGCTTTAGATTTGATATTCGTATACCTGCTGATTTAATCGAAGAGTTGGCTAGACTTTATGGTTATGACAAGCTACCTGTACAAAAGCTATCTCTGGATGCAAACATTAATGCTATTTCAGAAGCAGTTGTTGATAAATACGACATAGCCCAAGGTTTGGTTAATCGTGGATATCAAGAGGTAATTACCTACAGTTTTATTTCTGAAGAGTATCAAGATTTAATCAATCCAGAAGCTAAAAAAATTACTTTAAGTAATCCAATCTCAGCTGATATGTCAACTATGCGCTCGTCACTTTGGGCGGGACTATTGCAAAGTGTTGAGGCTAATGAAAGACGTGGCCATGTTGATGCTAGATTTTTTGAATTAGGTTTGTGTTTTGATGGTGTTAAGGCGGATGAACAGTCACAAAAGATTGCTGGTGTAATTACCGGTAATCGTTTTAACGAGCAATGGTCGAGTGATACACAAGCTCTTGATTTTTATGATATTAAATCTGATGTTGAGTCTTTATTATCGATAAGTGGAAACACATTTACATTTGAAGTGGCTGAGCATCCTGCACTACAAAAAGGCCAAACAGCAAAGGTCTTGTCTGATGGCAAGCATATTGGTTGGGTAGGTACTTTGTCCCCTGTAGTGCAAAAGAAATTATCTTTATCGAAGTGTTATTTATTTGAATTAGATTTAGCCAGCATGCAACAAGGTAGTGTTGCAAAGTATCAAGCATTCTCTGCTTATCAAAAAGCAACACGAGATATTGCCTTGGTTATTGACGAACAGATTCCAGCTAACGATCTAATTACAAGCATTAAAGACTTGAAGCAAACTTATTTAGTCGATGTGAATTTATTTGATGTCTATGCTGGTGATAACATTGAATCAGGCAAAAAAAGTATTGCGCTTAACTTAAGCTACCAATCAGTTGAAGAAACCCTGAGTGATGAGCAAGTGAATACTCAGGTATCAGAAGTGTTGGTGTTAATGCAAACGAAATTTTCAGCCACGCAAAGATAATGTCAGTTACTAAGAAAGACATTGCTGATATGTTGGTCGAACAAGTAGGCGTTAGTCACAATCTAGCATTGGTGATTACCAATGATTTTTTTGATGCAATCAAAGACTCTCTTGCTAAGGGTGAAGCAGTTAAGCTATCTAGTTTTGGGAATTTTATTATTAGAGAAAAAGCAGCTAGACCTGGCAGAAACCCTAAGACTGGTGAACAAGTGACAATTTCAGCGAGAAAGGTGGTTACTTTTAAAGCAGGACCAAAACTTAAAAAAGCAACTCAGATAGGCGTTTAAGTTACTCAGAAATAGCCGACATGAAGCCTTTTAACACTGGCATGGCTTTATCGATTAATTCTTGATTTTGATCATCATTTCTAACTTGATCCTCTAAGAATTTATCCGTTTCTTTTAAAGTCACTTGATAATCATCATCAAATTCAAAAGCAATAAAATAAAACCCCTTACCCTTGTTTCTTGTTGAATGAACGGCCATGAAATCTGTCTCCCAAGAAAGCTCAGCTTGATAAACAGCCGGAGAATCAGTGTTGTCTTTTTGTACTAAGATAATGGTATTGCCAAAATGAAAAATAAAACGATCAGTGCTACAGCTTGAAGCAGGCTTGATTTGTAATTCACCACTGCTTAATGCATCAGCAATTTGCTTGAGTTGCGGATTAGTTAACTGTAAATATTTAGCATTTAAATAATCATCGATGTTGGAATCTGGATGGTTATTTTTTAAGAAATCAATTAGTTTATTTAGCATAATACTATCTTTAATAAAAAAAGAAGATTATACCTTATAGGCAGATTTAGGACTTGTCTAGTGAGTCGGCATACTTGATAGCATAAACATCAAAGATACTAATAGCCATAGCAGCAATAATTGGGCCAATGAATAAGCCTAAAATACCAAATTGCATAATGCCAGCCAAAGTAGACAGTACGGTAATCAGTGTGTGGTCTAGTGCACTGGATTGATCCGAACTTTTTGAAAATTTCTTAATTAGAATCGGCCTGACAAAATGGTCAATAATAGTGCCAATAATCACCGCACCAAAAAATATAATAATCAGTGCATCGGTTGTTTGCCCTTGCGCATATAGATATAGACTTAGAGGTAGCCAAATAATCAAACCACCGAGCACGGGAATAAAACTAGCTAAAGCCATAGCGATGCCGAAATATAATACAGGTAATCCAATTATCATCACACCAATAGAGAATACAGCACCTTGTAATAGGGCGATGGTGAACACACTGCCTACGAGAGTAATAGACAAGCTTGAGAACTGATTGAACAAGATATCGTCTAAGTGATTTTCGAGCGGTGACAGGTCTTTTAGTCGCTTAATAGTGCCTTTGCCATCTATATAAAAATAATAAAGTGAGAAGATGGTTACAAGTAAGAAAAATATAAAGTGAGAAGATAATGAAACAATACTTTTTAAGATGACTACTGAAAAATCTTTAATGCTGATTAAAAATTCCTCTAGATTATTACTAATAACAGAATTTAAGGTTATCTTAAGCGAATCAGATAATGGTAAACCAGCGATAGTTTGGTGAACTATTTGATTACTTTGCTCGTTTGTAAAGTTAGTATTAATATTTTGTATTAATGCCGAGATTTCGAGCCCACTAATTAACAGAATATAACTGAGTGGTAGTATCAAAATCACTGTCACCAATAGTGTCATCACTAGTGCTGAGTTAGTATCTGATAGTTTTTGTTGAAATTTATGGTACTGGCCAAAAGTGGAAATGGCGATTAGTAGCGCTAAAAATAGGGCGGGAATGAAGGGCGTAAATAACCAAATTAATCCACCAATGGCTAGTATTAATAAGCTCAGCATAAAGCCGTGTTCGTAAGGTGCATTCATAAGTTTTCCATTTTAATTACGGTAAAGGCAACCTCTTCATAAGGGTGGGAAAATTTCATCGCTTTAATCACCAAATCAAGATTATCGTCTATACACATCATCTCAACCTTGTACTCTTCAATGCCTTCAAGTTCATCCAAATAACCAATGGTTGGGTTGGCATCACCGACAGGTTTGAATTGGCCCATGCCTATGGTTTGCCATGCGCAATTCTCATAGTTATTAAACTTGCCCGCTCCCGCTTCAAACATTGCATTTTTGACCATCTCTAAGTCTGTTTCAGGTACGTAAAAACTAATTTGATACATTAAAATTCACCTTTTAAATAGCTCAACCTTTCATTTTCATTCATACGTTCAATTGCATATCTTAAAGTAGTTCTGGGTAGTTGTGAATAGTTTTCACGCAGGAATAACTTGACTACTGCTTCATCTTTTTTATAAACCTCTCTGAGCATCCAGCCGATGGCTTTATGAATAAGGTCATGGCTGTCATCTAAGAGTGTCTTACTGATAATAAGAGTTGGGTTGAATTTACCTTGTTTAATAAAGGCAAATGTTGCCACAATGGCGATGCGCTTTTTCCATAAATCAGTTGATTGTGATAAGTCGAATAACAAGGATAACTGATCTTGATGATGGTAAATATAATCACCAATAACGTGAGGAATAGTGGTGTCTACTAAATCCCAGTTATTAGCTGAACTTATGTTTTTTAGATAATACTCAAAGACATTTTTTTCATCACCAGATTGGTATTTATTTACCAGTATGATTAGACCACAGTGGCGTATTTCATGAGTAGGATGGTTGATAAGCTTGCCCAATTCGGCAAATGAGATGTCTTTAAAGACTCTTTTCGCCACTTGCCGGGTCTGTGGCACACGCACACCAATAAATTGGTCATGCTCTGAGTATTGTCCTTTGCCAGTTTTAAAAAACCATTCATTAGTTTTACGTCGATCTTCAGTGGCAAAACTTTTTAACTCATCGATTATTATGTTTGCATGCATGCGCTATACTAACATTTTTTGGTTAATTATTATCATACATGGAAACAGCGTATTTTGCCGGTGGATGTTTTTGGTGTGTTGAGGCCATATTTCAACGTATAAATGGTGTAACACATGTTACATCTGGTTATTGTAATG
>DTVJ01000288.1:575-1145 GCA_012963565.1 Piscirickettsiaceae bacterium | reverse complement strand
ACATATTTTTACCATACTGCAATAAAGCAATATATTGATCGTGGAAAACTCCTCCTTCATGTGCCGTAACGAAAAATTCACCATGTTTATTGTAATTATTTAACGACCAAAAACCTAATCCTGACAGGAGAATAGAATAATATATCAAATTTATTGATAATAATTTACGCCATGAAGTGTGCTTTAACCTTAGGACCATAGATGGTATCAAAAATAACAACATAACATACATTCCAGCAGGTCTGGTTAATGATACTAATAATGCAATAAAGGCCAATATTACAACCCCGTCTCCTTTCTTCATAAGTTGAATCAGTGCATATAGATAAAGAACCAAAAACAGAGTAAACAATGACTCTGTTTGTACTAAGTGTGCATTGATAATCGCATTTGGATTTAAGATAACTAATAGCATCACCATCCATCCAATTGAATATGGCAGGATTTCATCGGCTAATTTACCTGCAACAATACCTGTCAAATAAAGCAAAATTGACTGCGTTACAATTAAAACCTCATTGCCGTAATGAAATCCTAATATTTTATAATGTATGTTATGTTGTTATTTTT
>DTVJ01000288.1:0-565 GCA_012963565.1 Piscirickettsiaceae bacterium | reverse complement strand
AAAACGGATATACAGGAACAGTGTACAATAAATCACCAAATCCATTACCATTAGATAAACTCAGTGCAGAAGTATAATATCTGGATGCATCTGCTCCATGAAGAAACACTGCATCGGGAACTGAAAATACGTGGAATATATAATTCAGTACTACGTATGCGACAAGAAAATAGTAGTATCGTTTGTTATTAAATCCAGTCACTTCTTAATTCTTAACATGCATTTTAGCTATAACATTTATTGAGCCCATCTTTGGTATTAGTTTTCTTAATAAAATACTATCATTAGGATATTTAACACTCTCATTTAAGGAATAAAATTCGTACCCCATAGATACCATTAATTGAACAACTTTATCAAAATTACTATTTTTTTCATACTGATCAGGACCAAGCTCCATTACAAAAATAGGTCTAAACTTTGTAATAGAATTCTGACCACCTATCAAGATGTCTAATTCGTTACCATCTACATCCAATTTAATAATATCAATTTTAGAAATTCTATTTTCAACAATTACATTATCAAGTGTATTTTTTGAAGCAAGATCATACATCAGGGATAT
>DTVJ01000287.1 GCA_012963565.1 Piscirickettsiaceae bacterium | reverse complement strand
CTTAAAAATCAAGAAACTTTGGTTATTGGTGGATTGTTAGATATACAACATGATGAGAGCGGGAAAAATTTTCCTGGCTTACAGAATACGGGTCTAATTGGTGATACACTATTGGGCACCAATAAACAAGAACGTGAAACTAGAGATTTGGTAATATTTATAACCCCAACTTTGCTAGAAGAGCATACGGGTAAGAAAAAAATGGAGAGATTTTTATAATGATAAATAAACTATTAAAAAATATAACCTTGTTCATGATTATTATTGGAACTGTTGGCTGTAGTAATAATGAGGTTAAGCAGAAAAACGTCACTGAAAAAGTATTGATGCAGAAAGAAAATGTATTAAGTGAAAAATATCTAAAACAACTCTCAATAATTTCAGGTCGTCTTGATGGCATGAACCGAGCAATTGTCCAGGGCTTGAGTGAAACATTAGATACTGCACGTCTTGCACGTGAGATGGCAGAAAGTGCAATCGCCCTCGCTGAAAAAAATCTAAGGCTATTGAATGAATTGCAATCTCAAACAGGTGATGGAGAACTTGCTGACGCTGGAGAAGGTGAAGAAGAGGCTGGCGAGGGAGAAGAAGATTTCTAGTATTAGGTATATTCTATATATTGTTTTCTTATTTTTCACCTCAACTCTGGCAATCGCCAGGATTGATATACTGCCAAGTACGGGTATTGAAATAACCGCCACCCCAGGTGTTGTTGCGCAAGGTTCAGTAGTACTTAAGCCAGATACTAGTCAAACCGCTATACTCCAATACCGTTTAAGAGCGCTACGTTCAGATGATCAAGAAATTGAACAATCAAGATTAACAATAGAAAATCGGTATACACAAGGTGTTCAAACATTAGATCGTTATCGCACTGTTTTGTCAGGCCAAGAGAAGGGTAACCAAGTAACAAGTACTTTTCAATTTGAGCCAATATGGACCGATGTACCTGGAGAATATGTAAGCTCTCTGGCGGCTAGTAGAAATGCTGCACCAGACATTCCAGTTAAGATTATTATAAAGCCAAAGAGCTTACTCACTTTGCAACCTCAAAATTTCACGATTACTACATCATCACTCAAGTCTCCCGTTATTAGTGAAGTTAATGTGGTGATGGGCTCAAATAGTCCTCGCTGGGAGTTATATTTAGTTGCTGATAATCTTAAGTTTAAATCTAGTTCGCAAAAAATAAGTAATGACAGAGTTTTTGTACGCATTAAAGACCAATATAATCCAAAGCCATGGTTATTATTAAATAAAAAACTTAAACTTATTTCAGGTGTAGCAACTCCGATTACAACCATTGCAACGCTGGAGTTTGTTGTTGAATCTGAGCTTGATGATAGGGCGGGTGATTATTTAGGTAATATTAAATTTCTAGTCAGAAATTTTAAATAAGGGCTTGTTGATGGAATATAAATTTAAACAATTATTATTTTTATTGGTTGTATTAAGTAGCAGTATTATGCAAACCCAAGCATATGCAGCCACATATGATCAGTGGCAAGATTCTGCATCACTTTCAGTTAAAGCGGTAGTGTCACCTTATACAACAGTTAAGCTTTCAACCAATGAAATTGCGTTTGAAATACTTGGCGAGCCTGGCGAATATGTTTCAAAAGATATAGTAGAGGTAACAGTCGGTTCTAATCAGTCAAGCTGGGGTGTTTATGTGCGGGCGTCAGATTTGAATCATGACAATAGAAGTATTGCATCATTACCGGCTTCACGCCTGGCTTTTTCTGATGGTAATGTTGGGTTTAAATCATTAGAAAATAATGTATTGTTGATTAAAGGTGTAGTTGCACAAGTGCCGAAACCCATTAAATTACGTTTTCGCTTAACCACTACTTGGCAAGATGCACCTGGCGTGTACAGGGGTAAGATCACCTTTGATTTTCTGAATAACCCATGATCCTTACCTTGCTAAGCTATAGGCTAGCTTTTATTTTAATATTAACATTACCAAATCTAGTATTTGGTGCGGGCACTACCAGTGTTGATGTGCGTATACAGGCAGATATTCATTCCAGCATGCACATGGAATGGGAAAAACTAAGTGTCAACGACCAACGCTATCAAGACATGAAGGCCAAGATTACTATAAAGGATGGCTGGCTATTATTGCCGTATGGCTTGTATGTAGAATTACAAACAAATGATAAAGATCGTATGGTATCCCTGCGTATTAGTGATTTTGTTACTGGCAATAAACAAAATAAGATTAATAATAAATCGGTGTATGTTTCTATAAATGGGGAGAGCTTACAACCAGCCTCAAAAGATCTGGCGTTGTTATATCCAGAGGATCGAGCTTTACTTAAGAAATACATATTGTTATTTTTGGTAAAAACCATGCCAAATCATCGTTCTGGAAAATATTCAGCAAACTTTAAATTTATTACCAATACGTTGCCATGAAACTATTGCTTGTATTAATATTTTTGCCATTTTCGCTCTTTGCAGGGGAAATGAACTTTACCGTATCTCCAGCTATTGTAAAGTTTGATACGGTGCAAGGCAGTGTTAAAGCTTTTGATTTGGCTTTTTTTAATCAGAGTGATAATAAACTTAATGTCAAAGTTAAGGTTATGGGCTTAACCCTCGATGCTCACGGTGTTCCTATCATCTCTAAAGCATCAAACAAGCCAAATCAATGGGCAAAATTTGTCGAGTTAAGCAAAACTAAATTTATCGCAAAATCAGGTAAGTCAGAAAAAATACATGTGACTTTAAATACGCCGAGAGGAAAACTTGGTGGCGGCTATTTTGCCGTAGTGTTTAATGCAACAGCTAGTAGTGAAAAGAAAAAATCCAGTAAAGCTCAAAATGTCATGAGTATTGGCGGTCAGTTACCTAGCTTGTTTATTGGAGAAATATCCAGAACGGGTAAACTCAAGGCAAAAGTAAGTAAAGCTGTCATTAACAAGGCACCGTACACAAAAAAACATCCGTTTAAATTACGCTATTTATTGAAAAATACAGGAACAACACATATTAATGTCACTGGTGATGTGTTGTTGCAATATAAAAAGAAAGTAGTTGCTCGATTGAAGCTTGAGTCCGGTAGCGGGTTAATTTTTCCAGGAGGAAGTCGATATTTCACTGCGAGGTGGAAAGGCATAAACAAGTTCTCTGGCAAGAAGTTATTGGCTAGCGCACGATTTAACTATGCGGGTGGCCGTATATCAAAGAAATTATCAATAAAAGTGCCTTTATCTAAAGAAAAGTAGTTAAAGTCTTAAGCTGGAAAAAGTTAATTGATATTCAGTTGTTCTTCAGCGGTAATAACAGCAGTAACCGTTGTAGAGTAAACACCAGATTGCGTGGTATCCTGATTACCAATACCTTTAGAATAAAGTGTCATCTGGAATTGACCTGCATCACTTGGCATGATGGCACCGTAATGTGAGAATGGAGAACCTGCAATAGTAGTGGCTTCAACTAGTTGTGTAGGCGTAGCAGTTGGCACAATACCACCCTGATATGTCTTAATTGCGGCATCACCTCTTGTGCTTTCGTTAGCAATACTGTCAGTACCATCAATAAAGATGCCGTAAGTTGTAACAAGGTGATCATAACGATCTGTAATTGCAGTGCCTGATGCATCAACCTCTTGCTTAGAAAATACTGGATAGGCAAGACGGGTAGTGCCAGAATCTGCTGTTGGTGAGTTTCCCGTAAAATTAATTCCAACTGCATTGTTTGAAGTGATGGTCCAAATGGTAGCGGCCACAGATCCGGAGGCAGATCCCAGTGTATTTTGTGGCATATCTACCGCGATGGTTTGCGGGTGTTTAAATTCAATAACAACAGCATCTTGAACGATGCCAAAAACTGATGTAGAGCTCAGTAGAGGAAGCAAAGAAATGAGTGTTAAAAATTTGAGTTGTTGTATTCTCATGTTGACTGGTATTAAACCTTTGTTTTACAGTTGCTATTATCTCCTATTGTTGAATATAAGGCAAATAATCATACTTTATGTTCACAGAGTCACCAAACTGAAAACAAAAAAAACCCCAGCCACGAATCTCGTGACTGGGGTTTTTATAAATTGTTGTTATATGACAATTAAGTCATAAGTTTACAATTATTTTTCGTCAGCAGTAATAACAGCTACTAAAGTAGTTGAATAAATACCTGACTGTGTAGTATCCTGAGTACCAACACCTTTAGAGTAAAGTGACATAGTGAATTCACCTGCATCACTTGGCATGATAGCACCGTAATGTGAGAATGGAGAACCTGCAGAACCAGGAGCAGTTACTAGTTGTGTAGGTGTAGCAGCTGTTGTAGCACCAGTCTGCCATGTCTTAATTGCGGCACCACCTCTACTTGCTTCGTTAGCAATACTATCAGAACCATCAATTACGATACCGTAAGTTGTTACAAGGTGATCATAACGATCTGTAATAGCCACGCCAGATGCATCAACTTCTTGCTTTGAGAACTGTGGGAACGCCTGAGTACCAGTAGTAGCATCTGGAGAATTACCTGTAAAGTTAACCGCTACCGCATTGTTAGATGTAATTGTCCAAGTCGTTGTACTAACAGCACCTGAAGCAGCACCAGTTGCATTCTCTGGTGTGTTTACAGCAATCGTTTGTGGGTGATCAAATGAGATTAAAACTGAATCTGAAAGTGTTGGTGTAGTGTTGTCAGCCGTTTGTGTTGAAACAGCAGCGTTTACATTTGAACTTAAAAGTGCAGCAACTGATGCGATTAGTAAATATTTAGTGT
>DTVJ01000286.1 GCA_012963565.1 Piscirickettsiaceae bacterium | reverse complement strand
CGACATTTGGCTTCGGAGGCCAACACTCTATCCAGCTGAGCTACGAGCGCATATTATGCGAAAGTAGTTAAAGTGTATTTCTAATTAGTTGTCATCAGAGCAGAATACTGCTTGCATATTGGCAACTAACTTCAAAATTTTAGTATCTTTAACTTTGCATAAAATTTTGTTGCCATCACGCCGAGACTCAACAATGTCTTTGGTTCTAAGAATATCAATGTGTTGTGAAATATTGGATTGGGAAGAGCCAACTATTTTAACGATCTCAAGTACCGGTAATTCTTCGTTTTTAAGTGCACATAAGATTTTTAAGCGTAATGGATGTGCCATTGCCTTTAAAGCCTTTGTTGCTTTTTCGATATCTTCGTCTTTTTCTAATAAATTCAATTCACTCATATAAACCCCAATCCCTATAATTTAATTAAATTCTACCCAACATTCCGTAAACACCATATCTTCTAACTTTAACTAATACCATCTTCTGATAATAATTAATCAAGCTATCATTATTAAGAACAACATCAAAAATCTGCCATTTTTTAACTTTACTCTGATGGAATAATAAATCAATATAGATGCCATATGGGGAGTATCCGTTCACTTTAAGTCTTACCATAATATTACCACCTATAAGCGGTCTTGCAGAAATAAAACGAAATGAACTTGTTTTGGCTTGAGCCAGTTTGTTCAACAATATACCCATGATATTATTCTTTAATTTATTAGAGAAAAATTTCACTTCATCTTCACCGAAACTTGTATTGGCGACCATTAAAACTTCGTCGGCAATATAATCAAAATCAAACAATGGGACAATCTCTTGCTCAACTAAAAAGTTCATCATTTGCGGTGAATATGTCCCTGTTGTTAATTGATTGAGTTTGACAATGGTTGATTGTATGACTTGAATAGGGCCTTCTTCTGTAGTTTCTGCTTCATTTGCAAATATAGCTTGCGACACTAGTAAAGTTAGTACCAATAAAATTGCATGCAATCTTTTCATTTTTTCTCCATTATTTAAAAATAAAACCAAGTAAAATCAAAACAAACTTACTGTTCATTTCACAGTATTATATTTAAACTTCTTATAAGTAAACAATTATATTATGACTTTCTTCAATTTTTTTAAACACTCACTCTTTTTAGCG
>DTVJ01000285.1 GCA_012963565.1 Piscirickettsiaceae bacterium | reverse complement strand
TTGACTCACGTACCATTCTTGATCAGGGTGGAGCAGAGCAACTACTAGGCATGGGTGACATGCTTTATATGACGCCAGGTATTTCACACCTAACGCGTGTCCATGGCGCCTTTGTAGATGATGAAGAAATCAATCGCGTAGTCAGTTTCTTAAGAAAAAATTCAGAAACCAATTATCTAGACGGCATTCTCAACGCTCATAGCGAATCTGGTGATACACATGAAGGCGTTGGTAATGCGGCTGGTACAACCGGTGAATTAGATACACTTTATGATGAGGCTGTGCAAATTGTCACTTCTTCTCGCCGTGCCTCGATCTCCAGCTTACAACGACGCATGCGTATTGGTTACAATCGCGCCGCTCGAATTATCGAGGACATGGAGGCCAGTGGTGTAGTCAGTAGTATGAACAGTGCTGGCAATCGCCAGGTCTTAGCACCAGAACCAATTAATAGTGATGATTAAATCTGTTGTTTTACTGGCCTTGTTCTGGGCCGGTACAGCACTCAGCTTACCGAACAACCAATTTTTTGATTTTTTCAATACCTTAGATTCACTCAGTGCTAATTTCACTCAAAACACTTATAGCGAGACCAGCGCACTGATTCATACCACTTCAGGCACTTTTGCCTTCAATCGTCCCAAACAATTACGCTGGCACACCACCATACCTAATGAGCAAATCTTACTGTTGAATAATAACGAGCTATGGTTAGTTGATGTTGAGCTTGAACAAGCCAGCTTACAACAAACTAAAGATTTGTCAAAGACACCACTATATTGGCTGGTTACCAAACCCAATTCACTCAACAACCCGCCAATATTCTCTCACCAAAAAGATAGCATTGATTGGTACCAGACCAACCAACATTCGTCGCAATATCAGCAGCTATTTTTTGGTTTTGAAGACAAAACACTACGCGCCGTTTCGCTTAAAAATGAATTAGAGCAAACTATCCTGATTTTATTTGATCAAGTCTCAATAAACCCCATAATCAAGCCTCAGCTCTTTGAACTCAACCTTGACCCAGCTTTCGATATCATTCGCTAGAAATTTACCAAATATTCAAAATCACCATCATACAATTTTATAAACGCCCAATAAAAAACCACCCTTTCGGGTGGTTTTTAGCTTGCTTGCTTAGAGCCT
>DTVJ01000284.1 GCA_012963565.1 Piscirickettsiaceae bacterium | reverse complement strand
CTGTGGTAACGACCGTATTGGCAGGCGGTGATGACCGAGATATGGGTCCAGTTGAGTCATTTGATTCAATCGTGCCAATAGCCGATCAAGTTGTAGTTGGTAATCAAGACCCGCAGGAGTTAATATTGGGCACAACACCTTCAGGTGTTGTAGTAACTGAAGTAGCACATGTTGCTTGTAAAGATAAACTGGGTTTGTCTGATGATAATATTGTGCGATTTATGGATGCATTGGCTGGCGGTTCTGTTTATAACACAGGCCCACTTGACGCAATGGGTACATTATTTTCACCAAATAGATGGGCAGACTATTACACTTGTGTTGAAGAGTTTAAATAGATTGTAATTAAGACAATAAAAAAGCCCGCAACAGCGGGCTTTTTTATTGCTTGTAAATATTAGGTTAAATTTCTAGTAACGAAGCCTCTTTTTCGTTTAATTTGTTATCCACTGATTTAACATGATCATCTGTTATTTTTTGAATGGTTTCCTCAGCTTTTCTTGCTTCATCTTCTGAAATTTCTTTTTCTTTTAATAGCTCTTTAAAATCAGAATTTGCATCTCGGCGAATGTTGCGAATCGCAACTTTGGCATGTTCAGCTTCGTCTTTAACCACACGAACTAATTCACGACGACGTTCTTCAGTGAGTGGTGGTAATGGAATACGCATCACTTGCCCCATGGTTTGTGGGTTAAGACCTAAATCAGAAGTGATAATGGCTTTTTCAATCACCGCAACCATGTCTTTTTCCCAGGGGGAAACCTTAAGTGTGCGTGAATCTTCTGCATTGATATTAGCCACTTGAGAGATAGGAACCATCGAGCCGTAATAATCAACCTGAATTTGCTCCAGTAGAGATGGGTGTGCACGACCTGCTCTGATCTTACTAAAGGCATTTTCTAACGATCCAATGGTTTTATTCATACGTTCATTGGCATCTTGTTGTATTTCATTTAACATAACTTATTTCCTTGAGACTGTTGCACTTTTAACTCACAATGGTGCCTAATGTTGCACCCTTTAAAATATCAGATAATGTATCGGTTTTTTCCAACATACTAAATACACAAATATCTAAATGATGTTCACGACATAAGGCAAAAGCTGCGGTATCCATAATTTTCAAATTCTTTTCAATGGCTTCATCAAA
>DTVJ01000283.1 GCA_012963565.1 Piscirickettsiaceae bacterium | reverse complement strand
GAAGATACGTGTACCTACTGGTTCAAGCTTAGTGTTTAAAAGTACTACAGCATTGTTATCGAAACGGATACGTGATCCATCGGCACGACGAACGCCTTGAGCTGTACGTACAACGACCGCGTCATATACGTCACCTTTCTTTACTTTCCCGCGTGGCGAGGCCTCTTTAATACTTACCTTAATCACATCGCCAATATTTGCGTAACGACGCTTAGAGCCACCTAATACTTTAATACACATTGCTTTGACACCACCACTGTTGTCGGCAATATGAACTCTTGTTTGCATTTGAATCATGTCTTATTCTCTTTAATATAGCTGCAAATTAATCAATAGCAACTGATTTCTCAACCACTTCTAACAATGCCCAATGTTTAGTCTTAGAAAATGGCTTTGCTTCAACCACTCTCACTGTATCACCTAAACCACATTCGTTCTTTTCATCATGTGCATGAACCTTAGTACTACGCTTAATGTACTTTTTGTAAATCGGATGTCTTACCTTGCGCTCAATTAAAACAGCGATGGTTTTATCGCGACTGTTACTAACAACTTTGCCTGTTAATACGCGTTCTACTTTTGACTCACTCATGCTTGTTTCTCTTTCATAATTGTTTTAACTTGTGCAATTGATCTCTTAGTTTTACCTAACTTTGACGAATCTGCTAATTGTGCAGTTTTGTGTTGCATACGCAACTCAAGATGCTCCTTTAATAGCGTTATTAACGTCTCATTAAGTGTAGAGATATCTTGCTCTCTTAATTCTTTTACATCCATTACATTACCATCCGTTTAATTACTGTTGTCTTTACAGGTAATTTAGCAGCTGCAAGTGCGAATGCCTCTCTTGCAACTGTTTCATCAACACCTTGCATCTCAAATAACATTTGACCTGGCTTAATTTGTGCAACCCAATATTCAACACTACCTTTACCTTTACCCATACGTACTTCCAAAGGCTTCTTAGTAATCGGCTTATCAGGAAATACACGAATCCAAATCTTGCCTTGACGTTTCACATGACGTGTCATTGCACGACGTGCTGCTTCGATTTGTCTAGCTGTCATGCGACATCTTCCTACCGCTTGCAAACCAATTTCACCAAAACTAACCTTATGGCCAGTTGCAAGACCGCGATTACGGCCTTTCA
>DTVJ01000282.1 GCA_012963565.1 Piscirickettsiaceae bacterium | reverse complement strand
CCGATTGATGGAATCATGAATAATGCCTTATCACCTCGAGTATCAACCACAATACCCTCACCTTGCCAGCTTGGATTTTGTTTCAAATACAAACATTTGTAATGATCATTACTAGCACGTACGGTTTTACCAACACTAGGCATAGTGGCATTTGTAATGCCGATAATTTCTTTGATTTTTTCCTTATCAAGCATTTCTCTACCAGAGATAAAACTTGACAACTGTTGATGCGCCAATAGATCTAAGTATCTTCTTAACGGGCTTGTTACTCTTAGATATGCATCAAGACCCAAACCGTAGTGCGGCAAAGACTTGGTTGATGTTGCTGAGCGTTTAAAACACTTGGTTGCCTTAAATGATGCCGACAAAGTCAACGAGTCTTTGTTATCCAAAATCTCTTGTGAGAAATCACCTTCATCTTGAATCGTATAAGGCATAACGATCTCATTTTCAATTGAGAATTGCGCGATAACACGCCCTGCCATCACCATCATCTCTGCCACTAATTCTCTACTTGGGCTGGAATTCTGAGGTGTAATGGTAACTTCATTATCTTCAAATCTAACATTCACATTAGGCAGGTTTAGGCTGATGGCATTATTTACATCTCGATATTTTTTATGCGCTTCAACTACGTCTTGTAATTTTGACAAGTGCTCATTTGAATTAATTATCTCATCAGCATCATCGTAACTAATTTTAGTGACTTTAATATGACTATGAATAACTTCAATATCGTTAATCTTGTCATTATCTACAACAAATCCAACAGACAAGGCAGGTGATATTTTGCTTAAACCTAGGGCACACATTGGCGTAATAGACAATGGCAACATGTGAATAATTTGATCAGGAAGGTAGAGATTTGATGCGCGCTCTTGAGCGTATAAATCCAACTCAGAACCATGACTCACCACAGAAGCTACATCAGCAATATGGATCCATATCTTATCGCCATCAATACCAATTGCGTCATCTGCATCGTTTGAATCGGCATTATCAATGGCAAAACTATGTAGATGTGTTAGATCTACTCTATCAATCTTTGGCATACTAACATCAACATCTTCATCCTTAGGGATGTCATGACGCGCTGGATAAGGATTAAACGATTGGTCGAAATATTTAAGCTTTAATAGTAGCTTGTATGCAATTTCCGGAGTGTTTTCTATATTTAATGCCGAGAGAATTTTGGCATGCTTTGATTGATTGAGTGCGACCTTTTCAATCTCTTGAATGTAAGGAAGATCTTGCTCATCATAGGTATTATTGGTAATGTTTTCAATGCAGTGTTTTAAATTCTCAGCTTCGGCCGCTTCAGCATCGCGTTTGGTTTGAATGCCTTGAACCTGCTCGGCAGGGCGTACAAAAATTTTGTCTTTTTGCCAGTAAAAATACAGCCCATCTTCTACTAACAAGCAAGTACACCAAGCATTTTGAGCAGAGTATTCGTCGAATAACCACTCAGTAATTTCTTGTAAAGTTAAGCTCTCCTCTTGAAAATCATCCAGTATCGCAATGTCAGCATGTGCACATGCATCATTCACTCGAACGAATTCAGAGTGAATAAAACGGAAATCTTTTTCTCGTACCTTGCGTGTTGAACCGTCAGTAAATTCTAACTCAAATTTATGCGTTGTTTCGCTTACTATACGCGCAGGTTTGCCCTTGTAGGCAACAAGAGAATTAACCAACGTTAGTCTAGGGTGTCTGAGTAAGTGGCCGCATCCATCAAGCCATCAAGACTGTCGGATTTGAACTTGACCAACCAACCATCATCATAGCAACTAGAGTTTACTAATTCTGGCTCGTCATCAAGCACTTCGTTGGCCTCTATAACTTCAAGATCAGCAGGGGCGTAAACACCACTCGCGGCTTTCACTGATTCAACTACACAGAACTCATCTTCAGCTGATGCTTCATCACCTTCGCTAGGTAGTTCAACGTACACCATATCGCCTAATAGGGCTTGAGCATGGTCAGAAATACCCATGGTATAGGTGCCATCACCATTATCTAAAATCCATTCATGGGTTTCGGTATATTGTCTATCGTCTCTTACTTCGCTCATGCTGTTCTCCTGTAATTCACTTGTTTAGAAATACTAAACCAATACTTTGCCATTACGTACGAATGGCGGTTTGACTATTTTAGCCGAAACCAGCTTATTTCGCATCTCGATTTCACACAATCCTTCACTGCCTTTTGGCACACTAGCTAAGGCAATGGCTTTACCCATAGTTGGTGAAAAAGTACCCGATGTCACTTCACCTTCACCGATATTAGTTTTAACAACTTGGTGATCACGAATCACACCTTTTCCCTCTAATACCAAACCAACAATGGTCTTCTCAATGCCTTTGTCTTTTAAAGTTTCTAAAGCTCCACGACCTACAAATTGACGATCTTCATTGCTTAAATCAACCGTCCAACTAAGTGCAGCCTCAAGCGGTGAAACCGAATCATTCATTTCAGAACCATATAAACTCATACCCGCTTCGAGGCGCAAAGTATCGCGTGCACCCAGACCGCAAGGCTTAACACCAACTTCAAGTAACATCTTCCAAGTAAACTCTGCAGATTTTTCCGGCAACATAATTTCAAATCCATCTTCACCAGTGTAGCCTGTGCGTGCCACAAATAATCCACCCAAACTCGCTGCATTAAATGGCTTCAACTCACCACACACATCCTCGACTCCCGGCATCGCTTCAAACACCTTAGTACGCGCATTTGGCCCTTGCACAGCAATCATCGCAAGATCAAACATCGGCTCAACTGACACATCAAAACCATCAGCTTGGGCATTAATCCAGGCGATATCTTTTTCAGTAGTGCCAGCATTAATCACCATACGGTAGGACTCGTCATTCTGATAATAAACAATCAGATCATCTACCACACCGCCCACTTCATTAAGCATGCAGCTGTATAACGCTTTTCCTTCGATTTTTAATTTATCAACGTCATTTGCAATTAGTGTTTGCAAAAATGTTTTGGCTTGTGCACCTTTAAAATCAACTACGGTCATATGCGAAACATCAAACATACCTACATCATTGCGTACCTGATGATGTTCCTCAATCTGTGAGCCGTAGTTTAGAGGCATTTCCCAGCCGCCAAAATCAACCATTTTTCCGCCAGCATCTACGTGCGCTTGATATAAGGGTGTATGTTTCATGATGTTTTATCCTCTTTAATATATTTAGAAATAAAAATTACCGTAATGATAATCAGTATAAATGTTAGACCCATGGTGCCAAATAACTTGAAATTCACCCAAGACTCTTCACTTTGTTGGGCAACGATACAAAGCTGCTCCATGGTGGTTGATTCACAATTCAATTCTGTTAGTTCAATTTTTGGGTCAAGCGAAGTGTTAGCAAACAAACTATCTCTAGCGCTCAAGGCAAGGTTCACATAATAAGCATTCACCAATGCAATTCCACTAAAACCAATTCCCCAAAACCAAGTCAGCTGGCGCCAAACTTGTGCTGGCAATTCGAGCTCCTTACCTAGCATACGTTGCAATAATGTTTTTTTGCCAATCCACATACTGACAATCAATGCAAAGGCAAACACCACATACAAAACACTGACTTTCCACATAATAAAAGCAGGATCTCTAAGCGCTAAGGTTACACCACCCAAAACCAACAATAATCCAAAAGTAATTAAATGTGTGTTTTCAAATTTACCATTTTGATAACGGGATATCACCATCTGTAAAAAAGTTGCTCCAATCATGGCATAGATTGCCGCATACAAGCCTATTGTTTTATAAACAATAAAGAATAGTGCAATCGGAAAAAAATCAAGTAAAAATTTCATCATAATGTCCTATTCTAGATGTTCTTTTGAACAATAAACTTTTCCATCTTGAATAATTGCTTCATTTTCCGGAATGTGAGTTTTACATACACTACAAGCTAACATCTTACTACTTGATGATTTTTCCTCAGTTTTGACAGAAGGTTTTCTAATTTTTTTAAACAAGCTAAATCCTAGCCAAACTACTAGTACAACAACAATTAATTTTAAAATACCCATACATTTAGCTCAGACAAAAATCTAAATTTTACCGTTACTTAGTATATAATTCCTTGTTTTTCGCAAGCCCTTTGCCCGGGTGGTGAAATTGGTAGACACACAGGACTTAAAATCCTGCGCCTTCACGGGCGTGCCGGTTCGATTCCGGCCCCGGGCACCACATTACTTATCTCATAGACTTTTCGGAAGTCTTTTTTTTGTCCAAAAAAAAGACTTTTTAGCTATGTGGCATCCCCTAGATACAATAATTTTGTTGATATAAAATAACTGTATGATAAATAAACTATCCCAGGAAGTCTTTCCAACAATCGAAACACTCGACGATCTCGCAAAGTTAGTTGACTATTCGCTCATTGATACTCTCAATTGCGACCCTGATGCTAAAGAAAACGGAGTCGATCACGAGCCGAGACAAGTTTTCACTGGTCACTATGTCCCCGTCAATCCCACGCCAATAAAAGACCCCGAGTACGTCACGCATAGTAAAAACTTTTTTCGCGATCTTGGTTTTTCAGACAAACTGGCGCAATCAAACGATTTTGTTCGACTGTTTTCTGGTGACACTTCACATGTTCCAAAGCCGATGCGTACAGCTGGATGGGCGACTGGATATGCGCTTTCTATCTTTGGCACCGAATACTATCAGCAATGCCCATTCCAAACTGGCAACGGATATGGCGATGGTCGCGCAGTTTCTGTAG
>DTVJ01000281.1 GCA_012963565.1 Piscirickettsiaceae bacterium | reverse complement strand
AGGCTTTACAAAATGCAAAAATCATCCTTGATGAAGAATTTTCACCAGATGGCTACAACATTGGCGTTAATAATGGACAAGCGGCTGGGCAAAGCGTTATGCATCTACATGTACATTTAATCCCTAGATATAATGGCGATGTAGAAGATCCAAAAGGTGGAGTGCGTTGGATACTGAAAGATAAAGCTGATTATTGGAGCAATAAATAAAAATTCTCTTTATAGTCATTTGAATAATGTTACAATATTCAAATGACTATAAAAAAACAATCTCATGGTGGTGCCCGATCTGGTGCTGGGCGCAAAAAAAATACCGGTAAATTCAAAGAAGACACTAAGGTAATTAGGGTGCCAGTTAGCCTGCTTGATTCGGTCAAATCCTCGCTAGAGTTATATAAATCTCAACTTAAGTCTAATGTTAAAGTACTGTTACCGGTAGGAGACGCAGTTGATATATCGTTGCCGATTTTTACCTCAAGAGTACAAGCTGGCTTTCCATCCCCTGCAGATGATCATCTAGAAGATACACTCGATCTTAATACACACTTGATTCATCATAAAGAGTCCACTTTTTTTGTTAAATCGCAGGGTGAATCAATGTTGGGTGCGGGGATCCATCCGGGTGATATTTTGGTGGTGGATAAATCTTTAATTGCTAAAAGTGGCAAGATTGTGATTGCCATGGTAGATGGCGAATTTACCGTCAAGCGCCTTAATAAATACAAAGGAAAAATCACCTTAAAAGCCGAGAATCCTGAGTTTAAAGATATCGTGATTAATGAGGGTAGTGAGCTGATTATTTGGGGTGTAGTTACCTCAGTAATTCATCAGTATGTCTAATTACCATATTAATAAATTTGCACTGATTGATTGCAATAATTTTTACGCCTCATGTGAGCGCGTGTTTAATCCTAAATTAGAAGGCAAACCAATCGTTGTATTGTCTAATAATGACGGTTGCATTATTGCCCGATCAAATGAAGCTAAGGCACTTGGTATTAAGATGGGCGTGCCTTATTTTAAGATTAGAAAATTTATTGAACAGCAGGGTGTTGAGGTTAAGTCTTCCAACTATCCTTTATATGGTGATATGTCATCTAGAGTAATGAAGGTGATAAGTCATTACTCTCCTGTGCAAGAGGTGTATTCAATTGA
>DTVJ01000280.1 GCA_012963565.1 Piscirickettsiaceae bacterium | reverse complement strand
GCTAAAAATAGCAATACTTGCTCAGGCATGGTTCTGGCAATTTCTTTAAAAAATCCCAAGTTAAGCGTAGGGGTGCCATGTTTTTCAAGAAAGGTTTGGTTATAAAAATCTGAGAAATTTTGCCAATCGACATCAGTAGCACTATTGCCATCTAATTGCCTAAAGGTAACACCTGATTTCACAACTTTTTTTCGCTCCTGACGAATATTTTTTCGTTTTTTTGAGCGTAAATTAGCTAAAAAATCATCAAAACAGCCGTAATTTTGATTATTCCAGTGGAATTGGCAATCATGACGGATATAAAGTTGCTGATCTTCTAACCACTGAGTTTCTTCATCACTTGCAAATAAACAGTGAAAACTACTTGCATCAATTCTTTCACAAATTTTTCTAATGGCATCTAAAAGCATTGGAAAAACTGAACTAGTTTGATTGTCCTTGGCTAAAAATCGTACACCACTGGCTGGCGTATAAGGAATAGTGGAGACTAATTTTGGATAATAATTTAAGCCGTATTTTTCATAAGCATGATGCCACACATGATCAAAAACAAATTCGCCATAATTGTTGTATTTTTCATACAAAATCGCAGCGCCAATCAATTGCTTATTATCAATAATAACAACGTGTCTAGGTATCCAGCCAAACTGCTCACCAACGCAATGATGATTTTCAAGCGCTGATAAAAATTCATAACGACAAAATGGATTGTTATCTGTAATTAGATTATTCCATTGCGTAGCATCAACTTCATTGATAGCACTAAGTACTTTAGTTTCTACCATGTTAGGCGCTAATTAATTGTAGATAATTCTCATAGCGTTTATGATGAATCTTGCCTGATTCTACTGCTTCCTTAATTGCACAATTGGGCTCGTTAATGTGTGCACAATTTCTAAATTTACATGCACCAATAAAAGGCTTAAATTCTCTAAATCCACTAAGAATTTCTTTGTTGGATAAATCATCTAATTGAAACTCACGAATACCTGGTGAGTCAATCAAATCACCACCTGATGGAATGTGATAAAGTGTGGTATTGGTGGTGGTATGCTTACCGAGTTTACTCTTGGTAGATATTTCATTTACGCGTAAATTAAGATTAGGAATTAGCTCATTAATGAGTGAGGATTTTCCTACCCCAGATTGCCCTAAAAA
>DTVJ01000279.1 GCA_012963565.1 Piscirickettsiaceae bacterium | reverse complement strand
AGAGATGCCTTTTTATGGGACAAACAGACCAAACAAACCAATTGTTATGGTGATGCTATTGAAACAACTGAAGTAGATGATCCTCTACGTAATCAGAGTTTAAATATCAATGGCGATGCCAGTATTGGTGATAATCCTAATCGTTATAAACAACATGGCTTTTACTTTAATGCAGATAATTGTATTGGTTGTCATGCATGTGAGTCGGCCTGTAGTGAAAAAAATGATGTACCTGATCATATAGCATTCCGTTCAGTGGGCTTTGTAGAGGGCGGCTCATATCCAAACTATCAGCGTCTTAATATTTCTATGGCCTGTAATCACTGTGATGATCCAGTGTGTTTAAAGGGATGTCCAACTCGTGCATATACCAAATTTGCTGAATATGGTGCAGTGTTACAAGATCCAGACATCTGCTTTGGTTGTGGTTATTGTACTTGGGTGTGTCCTTATAACGCACCTCAACTTGATCCAGTTAAAGGCCAAGTAAGTAAATGTAATATGTGTGTTGATCGTTTAGAAGTTGGCCTTAAACCAGCTTGCGTTGCAGCATGCTTGGGTAATGCATTGGATTTTGGTGTGATTGAAAGTGTACCTGAGAATAGAGTACAAGCAAAAACCTCACTACCTGGATTCCCAGATTCTGAAATCACTCATCCTAATATTCGCTTCCAGCAAACAAAAGATACCCAACGAGACATGGTGAGACCTGATGGCATGCCCGTCAAGTATCATAAGCAAGAAGATGGTGAGTTCAAATCTGTTTTAGATGATCAAAAGCATTCACATACAAAAAAGTGGGGCATGCATACATTACTGCATTCTCATGAAAATGCACATGCAATCTTTACATTATGTGCTCAGGCTGTGATGGGGGCGAGTCTATGGTTAATAGTGTCTGATTTGCTTAAAATGAATTCAGTTACTACAATCAGTGCTAATGGTATGTATGTAATTTTGCCAGTGTTATTGGTGTTATTGGGTTATGGCTTATTTAAACTTAATATGCATTTAGGTAAACCTCAATTTTTCTATCGTGGTTATTACAACTTAAGATTATCACCAGTAAGTAGAGAGATTCTTGGTGTGACTATCTTTTTTACCGGTTTAATGATGATTTTTGCGGTATATATAACTGGCTTAGAGTTCTTAACAAAT
>DTVJ01000278.1 GCA_012963565.1 Piscirickettsiaceae bacterium | reverse complement strand
AAGAAGTTAAAAAAAGGATTGTAAACATTAACACAGATGAGTTGATTGAGATGCTCGATAAAGACCCAAGCATTGTTCTCATTGATGTACGTACAAGACCAGAGATTGTTCAACTAGGCACTATTCGTCGTGGTCAAAATCGTCATATTCCTAGGGGTTGGTTGGAGTTTCGCATTGGCGATGAAGTTGAAAAAGCTGACACCCCAATTATTGTTTATTGTGGAAAAAATTTACGTTCTCCTTTAGCAGCAAAAACGCTGGAGACGATGGGCTATACCAATGTGAAAAACTATTCCGATGGTTTTTTAGAATGGAAAGCGTTAGGTTTACCTTATGAAATCAGCGATAAAGCGCCAAATACTATTCTTTATTCAAGACCTATTGAAGTAGCTGAAGGTGTGTTTTCGGCGATCGGTGCTACACAACCCCCAACTTATGAGAATGCCAACCACAATAACAATTTATCATTTGTGGTAACCACAGATGGCGTGTTAGTATTTAATGCTGGCGGTAGTTATTTATTGGCCAAAGCCATACATGAAGAGATTAAAAAAATCACCGATCAACCGGTTAAGCATGTCGTATTTGAAAATGCACAAAGTCACGCAATCTTAGGTGCTAAATATTGGAAAGAGCAGGGTGTTAATATTATTTCTCATGAATATACTTTGAAAATAATTATGGCTCGCGGCGATCAAATTTATAAGCGTGCTGCGCGTTTTATTCGTGATAGGATCTTGGGTTCAGAAATCGTCTTACCAGATCAAACTTTCTCTACCAAGATGACTATTCCTATGGGTGATACGATTATTGAATTAATGCACTTAGGTATATCGCACTCACCTGACGATGTTCAACTATGGTTACCAGAGCAAAAAGTACTCATTAGCGGCGATATCACTTTTAACGAGCGTTTATTACCTATACTGGAACATACTGATGTTGCTGGGTGGATTGAAACGTTGGATAAGGTTGAAGCTTTAGAGCCTGAAATTATTATTCCAGGTCATGGTGCTCCAACTGATTTAGCAACAGTAACCAAGTTTACTAAAGACTATTTACTCTATATGCGCGGTGAAGTTTCTAAAATCATTGATGATGACGGAGGTTTATACGAAGCCTATGCTATCGATCAAAGTGCTTATCGTGATTGGGGTAC
>DTVJ01000277.1 GCA_012963565.1 Piscirickettsiaceae bacterium | reverse complement strand
ACAATCCCACCATTCCTTTTGTGACTTTAATTGCATCTTCCCACTCTTTAGCTCTAAAAAATACCCATGATATATTGATAAAATTAAAGGTTATAAACCATGCGAAAAAACGATTTATCCTAATTCCAACAGAAGTCCAAATTCTATGAATAATTAGCGCTATTCCATGTAAAAACCCCCAAAATATGAATGTCCATCCTGCTCCATGCCAAAGCCCTCCAACTAAAAATGTAATCATAAGGTTGTTATATACTCTGAAATTTTTCACTCTACTACCGCCCAATGGAACATATAGATAATCTCTTAGAAACCTTGATAAAGTTATATGCCACCTTCTCCAAAAGTCTTGAATATTTGTAGATTTGTAAGGACTATTAAAATTTATAGGTAATTTAATATTAAATAAAAGTGCCAAACCTACGGCCATATCTGTATATCCAGAAAAATCAAAATACAACTGAAAAGTGTATGAAAGGGAAGTAAACCAGGCTTCAAAGAAATGCAATTGTTGATTTATATCAAATCCTACTGAGGCCCATACAGAAAAGGTGTCGGCAATTACAACTTTTTTAAACAAGCCAATTGAGAAGATAAAGATTCCTAGAATAATATTTTTATGATTTATCACTTTATTCTTTATGTGTGTAAATTGTGGCATCATTTCTTTATGATGCACAATTGGCCCTGCAATCAGTTGCGGGAAAAATGTCACAAAAACAATATAATTTAAAAAATCATGCTCTTTCGTTTTATTTTTATAACTATCTACCAAATAAGCTATCTGTTGGAACGTAAAGAAGGAGATGGCAAGAGGAAGGGTTAAATATAACAAAGACAAATTAGTGCCAAGTGTAGTATTAATATTTTCAATTAGAAAATCACTATATTTAAAATACCCAAGTAATAGAATATTAAAAGAAATTCCAAGGAATAAAAATGTCTTTTTTGAAGCTAGATTATTTTTACTCGTTAACAATGACCCAATCACATAATTAACTAAAATTGAGCTTAAAATTAACGGCAGATAAAGAATATTCCACCAACTATAAAAAAATAAACTACTTGCTACTAAAACAGATTTAGAAGCAATAGTAAGTCTTTTCTTGTTTAAATAAAAGTATAAAAAGAATACGATTGGTAAAAATACAAATAAAAATTCGA
>DTVJ01000276.1:949-1162 GCA_012963565.1 Piscirickettsiaceae bacterium | reverse complement strand
AAGTTAAGAAGGCTGGATATAAATGTGCGAAGGATGGTCAATACTATCTAACTAGAAACTGACCTTTGGGCTATAGAATATTTTAAATAGACCGCAATCTTAGTTCAGCCTTCGGCTGAAGGTAAGACAATAAATCAGATATTAGTTAAACGCTTTTAATCCTGGACTAACGTGTGCCCGAATCCTTAGTTGGGTCTTTGCCCCTTGAGGGGC
>DTVJ01000276.1:379-917 GCA_012963565.1 Piscirickettsiaceae bacterium | reverse complement strand
AACTTTAATAATAGTTGTAGTAGTATGGTAGTTACAACACTAGTCAAACTTAACTGACCAACAACACTTAACCCCAACCTCTTGTTGAGGTTGTGTCTAAGCAGTTGGTTATGCTTGATTACTTAAAAAGTGCCCCTGAAGGTAACTATCTTATCCTTAATAGGGAGTAGGGGCAGTTTTGGATAGTCAGTATTAAGTATTAATTCATAGCCCAAAGGACAAATACTAATAGCGTCTACCTGCAGTGTTCTATAGTTACAGCATCAAACCCTTGTGGTTGTAGTAATAAATACTGCCAATTTAGTACAAAAAACCTTGTTTTTAACTCATACTGCTTTAACTAATAATTCAAAAAGGTCTACAATAGTAAGAATCTAGATTGATAAATTTACTATTATGATTAAGAAAATCGACTTTGGAAAGACTAGCCTTAAAGATTTACACCAGGTTTTTAAGTATACAACTCAAGAGGAATTTGAAACTAGACGTTCTAGATTGTTCCCTAATGGTAATACTGATAATGAGATTGCCACTACAT
>DTVJ01000276.1:0-369 GCA_012963565.1 Piscirickettsiaceae bacterium | reverse complement strand
AGGATTTAATTTACCACTACATCCATCTTTCTATCTTCTTTGAGTGCCGTTAAGGAATACAGAGAAGAACTACTATCGGAGATTGGTGTTAAAAAGATTAAGAATCAAAATGTATGCCTGCACACATTCACTGAGCTAGAGAATGTAACAAAAGAAAATAGACCAGATGGACTAATTGTAGTTACTAGTGGTAAATTAAATCCTATTATTGAATGGGCTTGTTTTGTTGAGGCAAAAGTTGGTAGCAACCTACTTGATGAAGGTCAGGTCGAGAGATATGCCACATTTGCTAGAGAAATAGGTATCAACAATATCATTACTATTTCAAATGAACTAGTAACCAATCCGATGCATAGTCCAATAAAGCTT
>DTVJ01000275.1 GCA_012963565.1 Piscirickettsiaceae bacterium | reverse complement strand
TTGGTGAAGGGCTGTGGAATGTGATTTTAATTCAGATTCTGCTAGATAGTATTAGTTGTGTTGTGATTGCTTTAATGGCAAAATCCCTTTTCAGTAAAGGGTTTTGGATTGCCGGGATTTTATCTGCTATCAATTTGAATATGGTGATATTATCCGTCTCACTTTTAACAGACACTCTATTCCTCTTTTTGTTTATTCTATTTCTCTTTTCACTACTTCAATATCTAAAAAACGAACGAACGAGTTGGTTCGTTCTGTTGGTGCTATTTATATCTCTAGCAACTTTAGTACGCCCATCCTCTTATTACTTATTACCAATCTTGTTAATTGGTTTGGTGAGTTGGAGGTTATGGCATAGAGATACTATTCTAAAAATTGGAACGCTAACAGTGCTTTATTTAGTTATTATTGGGGTTCTATTGGGTAGCATTCACCAGCGTAATTATCAGCAGTATGGATCAACAGCATTAGTGTCTCAGACAGGAACACACCTTTTAGGTTGGGTTGTTCCTGCGACTTATCAATATTCTGGGCAAGGTAGTTATCAAGAAGGGCAGCAATTAGCTAGAGGAAGGTTAGCTTCGGCATTGCAGCGTGATCAATTAGAGACGTTATCACCAAATCCATTTGAAAGTAGCTCGTATCAGGCTAATGTGGGCAAGGATGTACTGTTTGAGCTTGGTTTTTTGAATATGCTAAAAGCATGGGTAGTGGGTTCTACAATTAACCTGTTAGCACCGAGTGTGGCCTATGCTCCAGCTTTACGAGCAATGGAGCATCCGTCTTTTTATGAGACTGAAGGAAATGGTATAGTTGAGAAATTATTCAATTACATAAAGAATAGCAGTGGATTTCTATATCTTTCAATTTTAGCAGTTGGTACTATCATATCTATAATATTTACCATGCTAGCACTGGTAGGTGTATTTAAGATGATTTCAGCATTGCCACCTATAACAGTAACTACACTCCTGCTCTTGGTGGGTTACTTCTTTGCTATAACTGGTCCGATAATAGGAGTAAAGTATAGGCTACCAATAGAGCCAATCTTAACGCTGTTTGCGACATACTTTTTAAATAGAATTGATAGAAAAAAATCTAATTAACTATGCTCTACATTGCCTAGAGATTTGCCCAAGGCTTAAAGGTTTAAGAATTATTTAAA
>DTVJ01000274.1 GCA_012963565.1 Piscirickettsiaceae bacterium | reverse complement strand
ACTATGGAAAGTTCTCAAACCTAAATTAGCCAAAAAATTTGAAATATTAAAAAATATTCCAACCACTGGTGCGCCCGATGATGTAAATGTTTTCAACCAATTAAAGCAGATAGATCTAAATACATTGGAAGTCACTAAATGGCGTGAGATAGGTGGCTTTGAGTTGCAATATAATCCCCTTAGAGCACTACGACCACAACGTATGTCCAATGCCAAAACTAAAGGCATGAGTATGGATTTTGATCAAAATGGGTTTAACTTTAATAAACCATTCTTACAAAAAGAGGTTTTTTGGCAAGGCGAGTTTTTTAACAAACCCATCTCACTTTTATACAACAAATTTCCCTTCGCCAATTTACATGGGTTAATTGTTGTTGAGCCTAAAAAAGAGCATGCACAACTACTCACTTACGACCTGCATCAATTTGCTTGGATGATGGCAAATGCTGTATCTATTGGTATTAAGGGTTTTTCACTGGCCTATAATTCCTATGGTGCCTATGCCTCAGTCAATCATTTTCATCTGCAGTGTTTTGTTAGAGACAAGCCACTACCTATTGAAAACGATAAAAAATATCCATTGGTTAATTACTGGTTTGACAGTATTGGTGATTCTTGGGATTTTATCGAAGCACTTCATAGAGATTCACAACCATACAACTTAATCTATCGAGACAATAAGATTTTGTGCATTGTTCGTCAGCGTCAAGATGATTGCACACATTCAGACTGGACTGCAGGCTATGCTTGGTATGAAGCTTGTGGTGGTGTTGGTACGTTTAATCTAGATGATTTCAATAATCTTACTGAGGTAGATTTAAAAGACGAACTACTTAAACTAAAAATAACTTAGAAATTTACTCAATTATTGTAATATATATTTCATTTTGTACTATAATTTTTCTATCGTTAAAAACCTTCATTTTTTTAATGATACGATTAAAAAGCTTTATATCTCCATATATAATCCGATTGCTTTTTAGTTTGAGGGCTTGCTTTAATTCTTCTCAGTTTTGATTCAAGCCCTCTACCTTTAACTTTTCCCACTCTTTTAAATAAGTCCTTAAAGCTACATTGATGCGGTAAAATTTTTGTTATTTTTCGCTGATTTAGTATGTCAATATCAGACTTAGATGCAACCGTATCATTTCAAAACTTAATCTTAAA
>DTVJ01000273.1 GCA_012963565.1 Piscirickettsiaceae bacterium | reverse complement strand
TTAACCGCCGCAACCGCCGATTGTTACTTTAACTTCTTGAGTTACTGAAGTTGTAGTACCACCTGCTGTTACTAGTGCCGTAACTGGTGATGTCTTACCCATCTTAACACGAGTAGAAACATAACCTTGTGCACCTATTAGGTTAAATGAAGCCGCTAATGGTGTAGAGTTGTTCTTGATATAGAAAGAAACATTTGTTACACCTTCCGTCTTAGAAGCATCAACTGTCATTGGTACTACTGCACCATTTTCAGCAATCTTAGGGGCCTTAAATTTAAATGAACCTTTGCCAGCGCCTGCTAGTGTAGTACCCGCCGCATCTGACTTGGCTTTAAATTCTGCTGAGTTAGCAAAAACCATGCTTGGTGTTAATAGACCTGCGCCTACTGCTGTTGCAACTGCAGAACCTGCCATTGCACTTTTTAAAAATAATCTTCTTTTCATTTTTTTCTCCTTAATCTATAGTGTAAGTACGAAATCTGTGATTTTATCAACTTGGTCTTCACTTAACGCGTCGTGTTTACCAAATGGAGGCATCATAGTATTCGGATTTTTAACAGTTGCATCCCAAATTTGCGCTCTTAATACTGCTCTATCTGGAAATCTCGCCTTCATGGCAATAAGTGGTGGACCAATGTTACCAGGTTGCGAACCGCCTGGAATCATGTGACAAGCTATACAGTTGCCTAGCTTTTTATCAAAGGCAAGGTCCTTGCCCGACATCTCTTTAGCACCCGCTTCCATTGGCATCATAAATAATGTTGCCAGTGTTACAACTGCTGAGATAGAAGAAATAGTTTTCTTCATGTTACTCTCCTCTTTTATAAAAAAAAATAAACCCTTATAAGATTTAAAAACCTTAACAGCCCCCTATTATCACCATAAATAAAGTAAATGCAACACTTTTATGTAAGACTAATATAGATTGGTTTTTTTTGAACCGCAATATCGGTAAAAATTACTTTGGATTAGCCTTATCTAGACTTGCTCAGCTGCTTTGATGAGCGCTCGCGCTTTATGCATGGTTTCATCCCATTCTGATTGTGGTACAGAATCGTACACAATCCCCGCACCAGCTTGCACATAAAGAGTTTCGTCTTTAATCACTGCAGTACGAATGGCAATAGCCATATCCATACACCCGTGCCAAGACAAATAACCAATCGCACCTGAATAAATATTACGTTTAAGTGGCTCTATTTCATCAATAATTTCCATGGCACGTACTTTTGGCGCACCGCTCAGTGTACCCGCAGGGAAAGTTGCCTTGAGAACATCCATGGCACTCATGTTATCTTGTAGCTCGCACTCGACATTGGAAACAATATGCATCACGTGTGAATAACGCTCAACAAACATTTTATCGGTTAGCTCAACCGTACCAGTTTTAGCAATACGGCCGAGATCATTACGACCGAGGTCGATAAGCATAAGATGTTCGGCAATTTCCTTTTCGTCAGCCAGCAGATCTAATTCCAAAGCCAAGTCTTCTTTTTCAGTTTTACCACGAGAGCGAGTACCTGCTATCGGACGTACTGTTGCGCGTCTATCCCCATCGACACGGGTGAGAATTTCGGGGGAAGAACCAACGATAAATGTATCTCCTAAATTAAGATAATACATGTAAGGCGATGGATTAAGGCGCCTGAGTTGACGATACAATTCAACCGGTGGCGCACTAAATTTAGTGCTAAGACGTTGTGAAGGTACGACCTGCATGACATCACCGGCGATGATATACTTCTGGATATCTTTAACGGCTGTCTTGTAGTTGTCTTCACCAAAGCTCGAAGTAAAATCTTGCTCAGTAATATTATCTGACTGATACGCTGATGTCGTCAAAGGTTGACCGATTTGCACAGATATTCCATCTAATCGACTTAATGCATCTTCATAACTTTGCTTGCTTGGATCAATATGAGTAATGATAAATGCTTGATTTAATAGGTTATCAAATACCACCAAATCATTCGATAGCATTAATAAGATATCAGCAACTCCGAGTTCATCTTGCTTATTGATTGTAGATAATCTTGGCTCGATATAACGAATGATCTCGTAGCCAAAATAACCCACCAAACCGCCATTAAAATCTGGCAGTTCATCCAGCTGTGGTACCTTGTATTGTTGCAGATACTCCTCAATCCAAGCTAGAGGATCTTCTACCTGAATTGACTCAAGTAATTGGTCATCTTTTTCAATACGTACTTCATAATCAAATACTTTAATCACGGTTTGCGCATGCAGGCCAATCATTGAATAACGACCCCATTTTTCACCGCCCTGCACCGATTCAAATAGGTAAGAATAAGGGTTATTGGCTAATTTTAAATAAAGACCCAATGCTGTGTCAGTATCGAGTGCAACGGCTTTAAAAACCGGGATATGGTTATACCCATCTGCCACATGTTGTTCAAAACTCGCTTTATTCATAAGCGCATTTTAAACCACAGAACATAAAAAAACCGTACTAACTTACATTAGTACGGTTTTTTCTTTTCTTAACTAAAAGTATAACTACTCTTCAGCTTGTGTCTCAGCTTCTGCTTCTGCTTCTGCTTCGCTTAGTTGAGCTGAAAGTGCCGCTTCGGCATCTGCTGTTTGCATGATGTTTTTCGCACGACGAGCTCTTTTCTCTTGATGGTGTGTAAAACCTGTACCTGCCGGGATTAAACGACCAACAATCACGTTTTCCTTCAGACCTAGTAATGGATCAACACGGCCTGTGGTTGAAGCCTCTGTCAGTACGCGCGTTGTCTCTTGGAACGACGCTGCGGAAATAAACGACTCAGTTGCTAATGATGCTTTGGTAATACCCATCAGCAGTCTTTGGTAAACAACTAGATCTTTACCTTGTGCTTTCAGTTGCTTATTAGTTTCAATTACTCGTGCATACTCAGCTGTTTCACCATTAACAAATGATGAATCACCCGTATCAAGAACTTCAACCTTACGTAGCATTTGTTTCACGATTACTTCAATGTGCTTATCTGAAATATTTACACCTTGTAAACGGTAAACGTTTTGTACTTCTCTAACTACGTAGTTGGCTAGAGCCTCTACACCTAATAGACGCAAGATATCATGCGGATTAGATGGACCATCGGAAACAATATCACCTTTTTCAACGGTTTCACCATCGAAGACATTGATTTGACGCCATTTATGAATCATCATTTCAATCGCTTCACCATCCTCAGAAGTAATAATCAAGCGATCTTTACTTTTGGTAGGACTACCAAAACTAATCACACCGGCTGCTTCTGCTAAGATTGAATGGTCTTTAGCCTTACGTGCTTCGAATAAGTCGGCAACGCGTGGTAAACCACCAGTAATATCACTGGTCTTAGAAAGATCTTTAGGAATCTTGGCCAGTACCTCACCAGCCGAGATTACTTGGTTGTCTACTAAATGAATCTTCACGTCAGATGGTAAATAGTGTGTTGATAACATGGTGTCTGAATCTTTTTCATCTACCATTTTGATTAACGGCTTGAGGCCTTTTGCTGCCGCTGATCTTTCAGCTTCATCAATCATCTCAAAGAAGTTTAAACCAGTTAATGGGTCTGTATTCTTAATCACTGTTACGCCTTCAACGAAATCGACAAAGATAACACGACCAGCTTGCTCAGAGATAATTGGATGCGTATGTGGATCCCAGTCAGCAATCTTATCTTTGGCTTTAACTTCACCACCATCCTGAACATGTACAATCGCACCATAAGGAATCTTATAACGCTCTACCTCTTGACCTTTTTTATTACGAATAGTCACTTCTGAAGAACGAGAAATAACCACTAAGTCGCCATTGGCGTTAGTAATAGACTTCATGCCCTCGAGATGAGCAACGCCATCAGTGTTAATGTTAATACTACTCACTGCGGTTGATGCACTCGCTGCACCACCAATATGGAAAGTACGCATAGTTAACTGTGTGCCTGGCTCACCAATGGATTGTGCTGCAATAACACCAACTGCTTCACCCACGCCAATCTTATGACCACGTGCCATATCATTACCATAACAAGACGAACACACACCGTAGCGAGTGTCACAAGTAATGGTAGAGCGTACCTTGATAGACTCAACACCTAATTCATTAATCTTGTCCGAATCATCCAAAGAGATCAAGCGACCTTTTTCTAAGAATACGTCTGTTGATTCTGGCATCAATACCTCTTCAGCCGTCACACGACCCAATACCGCAGCACCGATTGTTTGTACAATATTACCGCCTTCAATCACTGCTTTCTTCAGGAGGCCATTTTCAGTACCACAATCTACTTCAGTAACAACTAAATCTTGACCAACATCCACCAAACGACGTGTTAGGTAACCTGAGTTAGCTGTTTTAAGTGCTGTGTCAGCCAAGCCTTTACGTGCTCCATGGGTTGAAATAAAGTATTGCAAGTTATTCAAACCTTCACGGAAGTTTGAAGTAATCGGTGTTTCAATAATTGATCCATCTGGCTTAGCCATTAGACCACGCATACCTGCTAACTGACGCATCTGTGCAGGAGAACCCCTCGCGCCTGAATCAGCCATCATATAAACTGAGTTGAACGATGGTAGCTTTTCAGTTTTGCCATCGGCATTAGTGAAATCTTCAAAACCGATTTCATCCATCATCGCTTTCGCTACGGTTTCAGAAGTACGAGACCAAATATCAATCACTTTATTATAACGCTCACCATCAGTAACCACACCTTGTGCGTACTGTTTCTGTACATCTTTAACTTGCGCTTCAGCTGATTCGATCATGCCCGCTTTAGTATCTGGAATGGTCATGTCGTTTGAACAGAATGAAATACCTGACTTAGTTGAGTATT
>DTVJ01000272.1:11249-17339 GCA_012963565.1 Piscirickettsiaceae bacterium | reverse complement strand
ACTAACTAGTCAATGGCATCAGTTTGCGGGTACGTTTACCCAGCATGATAGTGAATTTGTATTGGAATTTTTCACCAAGACGGATGCACTCAGACGCAAAGAACGCTTTGAGAATTTATTAAAGATTTTCGCATTGTTGGGTGTGGACAATCAACCGATTATGCAATTGCAAAACGAGCTCAGTAATATTGATATTACTAGCTTAGATAAAAGTAATATTGCTGATGCGATTCAGAAAGAGAGGTTATCAGTCATCGAGTTATTTCTCAACTCGACAGAGTGAAGCATATTCACAATATTCACAAGCGTGCTTCGTCGGTAGCACTTCTGCCTTGCCTTGTTGATAGTCTAAGCTAGTTCGATCAAGCTGTTTTCGCCAAAGCTTGAGTTGCTCATCCCACTCAGCGCAGGATTTTTGTTGTGAGGTTTTATTAGGTAGTGAGTCTTTATTTTTAGCCAATCCGATGTAACTAATCTTATCGGCTGCAGGCTTGATAAAAGCAACGCCATCTGCTTGGTTGGTCGTTGCATAAATTGGTAGTTGTGGTTCTTTGATCGGATCACCACACCAAGGGTTACTTGGAATGTTGCCAGTTTTATAATCAAAAATAATGCGATCGCCATTTTCCATTTCATCCACGCGGTCGAGTCGCGTGGTAAAGCTTAGACCATTCACATCTGCTTCAATCACTTGCTCGGTGGCAATTACTCTAAATTCATCGCGCTGTTTTTCAGTATCGATAAATTTATTAATCATTTGAGTGAGTCGGTCGTGCTCTATTTGGGTGAAACCAGATTGAGGGTAACGACTTAATTCGTGCTCAATACTTGTGTTGATTAAGCTACTTAGTTCGTCTTGGTTATAAGCCAGTAGTTCGGCACGTGATTGCCTGCGCTGATAAATTTTTTCTAAGACTTTGTGGATAATATCACCTTGCTCTGCACGATTTAGCCCAATATGTGGCGCATCAAAGTGATTGATGTTTAAGCGATGAACAAAGCCTTTGAAGGGGCAAGCCATTTGGTCTTTTAAAACACCCACGCCACCGCTTATTTGTTTGTTTGACAGCTCACTCACCTGTGTATCAGTTAGGGTTTCCAATGTTGCAGACTGATGATTACTTTCCAATATTTCAACTTCACTATTAAACTCAAGTAGAGGAGAGGCTTGTAGTTCGCTCTCAAGGTGAGTTTTGGCGTAACTACAAATCACCTGATCGGATAGATTGATTAAATTACCTAATGTATCCTTGGCATCTTGCGCAATCAGCTCAAAATTACTATGAGGGATTTGGTGTTCTGTGGCTATATTCGATGGAATAAAACGTGGCGAGTTAAGCGATGCCGGCAAGAAATCATCAGTCATACCAAGCACCCAGGCTGCATCAAAATACAAACCTTCAGCTTCTAAGCTACCGAGTATTTGGATAGGTGTTTTGGCAGATTGAGCTTGGAATATCACTTGTGAGAGCCAGTTTTTTAAATCTGCTATGGCTTGTGTAGCACTAACCTTGCCTTGCGTTTGTGCCAACTGATTAAGCCCTAAACTAGTTTGTTGGTATTTGTTAAATAGCTGGTATTCAACGCTAGATAGTGTTCTATCAGTAGCAAAGCCCCATAGTTGCAAGTACTTGTTAAAACTCAATAGCCATTCATCAGGAGCTTGTTGAGTATTGATTGAATGAGTGGCAATCGTATTAAGTAACTCTTTTAATAACGGTGTGCTGGATAAATATTGGCTGAGTCTTTCAAGTTTGAAGTGAGTTTTCGACAAGGATAAAACCCGATTGACCAGTAATGCTCGATTAGAGCGCTCAGCCTTAGCATGGGCAATATAAGGCGATACAATTACCGCATTAAACGTATCACTGTTAATGCGATTATTTTGTAGTTGTTGGCTAAGTTGCAAAACACAGAGCAAATGTTGAATGAATGGATATTGTATGAGTGGCAGACCCAAGGAAATGTTATAAGCTTTTTGCCCAGTCTCGTTCAAGACATCAGCAAACACTTGGTCAAAAATTGATTTGATTTGGTAATGTTCATTGTTGAGCTTTGGACTAACAATAGCAATGTGTTTGTCAGGATGTAACTCATGTAAGTCTTTGGCCCATTTGGCTGCACTGAGGATTTCATCATGGGTTGTTTGAAAGGTCTTGTTTTGACTACGCTCATTAGGCTGGTTGGCATTGAGAATTTGATAGCCGGTATTCATGAGTAAAAGTGATTGTTCTGGAGTGAGGGTTTTAAAGCCATAAATATAAGGCTTGGCAATATCAACCTCACGATTAATAATCAGATTGGACAAATCATTTACATCCACCAAGCCTAGTTTAAGTTTGATTTGCTGGTAATCTTGCATCCACGCGCTAAACAGCTCACAACTTTCAATATGTGATTCTAATAATTGACTAGGGTTAATTAAGTGTGCATGGCAGTAGTCAATATTTTTCACCACTTCATCCAACAAGCGATTGTCAACGACTTGCCCCAAACGAGTCATAGATTGTGCAATCAGTGTTCTAGATTCAATGGTTGAGATGAATCGAGATGATGAATTAGGATTGATTGCACGCCAAGTGTGATGCAAGTATTGTTTCCAAGATAAGGCTTTAGGTAATGCAGAGATACCTTTTCGCAAAGCCCAAGTTCTTTTAAAGGCTAATACTTGTCGATTATTGGCTAAGACGACGAGATCATCGGCAGTGATTTGGTTTAGATTAACATTAATCAACATAGCCGAAGAAAGTATCTAATCTACTCCAGAGCTCTTCCAAACCTTGTTTTTTTAGACTGGAGAATAATTGTACATCTACATAAGGATGTTGTTTAATTTCACGCATTACCTTGAGTCGGGCATTGCTGGCAGCACCTTTTTTGAGTTTGTCTGATTTAGTTAGTAGTATTTGTGTCGGCAAGTTAATACTCACACACCAGTCAAGCATCATTTGATCAAAAGGCGTTAGTGGTCGACGTACATCCATTACCAATACGGCACCTGCAAGACATCGACGTTTTTCAAAATACTCACTCATATCGATATGCCATTGTCTTTTAACGTGCTCAGGTACCTTGGCGTAGCCATAACCTGGTAAGTCAACTAGGCGACGATTTTCATCCAATTCAAAAAATACCAAATGTTGCGTTCTACCGGGGGTTCGAGAGACTTTAGCCAACTTTTTTTGTAAAGTAAGTGTATTGATAGCGCTAGACTTTCCAGCATTAGAGCGCCCAGCAAAAATCACCTCATAGCCTTGATCCGGGGGGCAGCCTTTGAGCGATGGGCATGAGAGTAAAAATTTAGCTTGTGGGTAGGAATTGCGCATTATAAAAAATGGTGTATAATTAACCGCTTACGGTATTTAGATACCATTATATATTTTAGTTATGAAAAATAAGGAGAGAGTAATGAAGAAAGTTTTATTAGTAGCAGCTACAGTTGCAATGTCAATGGGTTCTTTTTCAGTTCAAGCAGATGGTGCAGGCATGTATAACGCATTAGGTTGTGTTGGTTGTCATGGTGCTAATGGTGCAGGTGCAAGTGCTCCAAAATTAGCTGGTAAAGATGCTGCATTCCTTGTTAAGCAACTTAAAGATTTCCAATCTGGTGCACGTAAAGATCCAACTATGAATGCGATGGCACCAATGGCCCTAGGTCACGAGCAAGCAATCGCTGATTTCTTAGCTGGTCAATAAAGTATTCGCGGTTTTAACCGCTGAGTAATTTATAGGGTTTAAGATTTAAATGCTATATTATGATAAGCCGATATTGAGTATAATATCGGCTTATTTTTTTGTAAAAAGGAACAACTCATGAACAAACTAGCACTTGCTTTTATTACTGTACTTACTTTAGCCTCAACTCATACCATAGCAGCAGGCGACGCAGCACAGGGCCAAGCTAAAGCGGCAACTTGTATTGGTTGTCATGGCGTTAATGGTAACTCAGTTGTACCTAGTTTTCCAAAGTTAGCTGGCCAAAGCGAAGCGTATTTACTAAAGCAATTAAGAGACTTTAAATCAGGCGCTCGTGTTGATGCCATGATGGCAGGTATGGTTGCGCCATTAACTGATACAGATATGGCTAATTTGTCTGCGTATTATGCAGCGCAAACGGTTACTCAAGGTGTGGCTAAGAAAGATGCCAATATTGCTTTAGGTGAAAAGATTTACCGAGGTGGTAAAAAAGACACTGGTGTGACGGCTTGTATTGCATGTCACGGCCCACAAGGCAAAGGCATTCCATCTGCAGGTTTCCCAGCCTTATCTTCACAGCATGCCACTTATGTTGCTACACAATTAAAAGCTTTCCGTCAAGATTCAATCAATGCACAAACAGGTGATAGCCAACCTAGTAGAACAAATGATTATGAAGGCATGATGATTAACTTTACTAAGAGTTTAACCAATGCAGAAATTGATGCAGTTTCTGAGTATATCGCTGGTTTACATTAAACTTTCTTTTTAAAGATTTTTTAGTCTTCAATCAACTAGAAAAGGCAGTACTTACTGCCTTTTTTATTGCATGTGAAAATACCGTCCCATCAGGTATAATTCATTCTTTTTTAAGCACAATATCGGATTTATAACAATGAAAACTTCGCTAGAAACATTAGACGGTCTAAAAAGATCATTAACCGTTGAACTACCTATTGATATCTTTAAGCAAAAAATGGATAAAGTTTTACAAAGTATGGCCTCGCAAGTAACCATTGATGGTTTTAGAAAAGGCAAGGTGCCTTTGTCTATTTTGCGTAAGCAATTTGGTGAAAGAGCCAGTACGGATGCAGTGAATGAAATTGTAAATGAAACTTTAGCTGACGCATTAACAGATGCGAAAGTAACGCCGGCAGCACGACCAATGATCACTAAGGTGGATTCAAGTGATGAGAATGATTTCTCTTATGTAGTCGAGTTTGAAGTTTATCCTGAAATTAAAATTGCTGATTTTTCCAAGTTAAAAATTGAGCAAATTAAAGTAAAAATCACCAAAGCAGACGAAGACAGAACTATGACAGGCTTGATTGATCAATCAACTGAATATAAATCTGTGAAGCGCAAATCTAAAGATGGTGACCAAGTTACGGTTGACTTCAAAGGCATAATCGATGGTGAAGTGTTTGAAGGCGGCGAAGCAACTGATTTTCAACTGATACTGGGTAAAGGATCAATGATCAAAGGATTTGAAGATGGTTTGACTGATATTGCAGCAGGCAAATCAACCAATTTGGATTTAACCTTCCCTAAAGATTATCATGCGCCGCAGTTAGCAGGCAAAGATGTCACTTTTGAAATAACAGTAAAAGAAGTAGCATCACCTAAAGAGCCAAAATTAGACAATAAGTTTGCCGAGAAATTTGGTGAAAAAGATATGGATGCTTTGAAGAAGAGCATGAAAGAGCAGATGCGTGTTGAGATTGATAACCGTCTTGCCGAAGAAAATAAAAATGCAATTTTTAATGAATTATTAGCGGCAAATGATTTTGTAGTGCCACAAGGCAGTATTGATAACGAAGCGCAGAACTTATTGCAAGAAATGGAAGCACGTATGCAACAACAAGGCATGCCATCTCAAGGCAACCTAGTAGCGTCTGCATTCAATACAGAGGCAGAGCGCCGTGTTAAGATGGGCTTATTAATAGCCGAAGTTGCTAGCAATCATGACCTAACCGCAAGCAAGGAGCAGATTGATGCCAAGTTAGAAGAGATGTCGCAGATGTATGGCGAAAATGCACAACAAATGGTAGACTATTACAACGAAGACCCAACAAGACTTACCCATGTTGAGTTATTAGTGGTGGAAAAAATGGTGCAAGAGACTATTTTAGAAAAAGCAACCGTTACCGATAAAAACAGAAAGTTTCAGGAAGTAACGCAACTAACGCAACAACAAGTATAAATGACAATACAGAATTTAAATCAAATCCCAATGGTGGTAGAGCAATCTGCCCGAGGTGAACGTGCCTATGATATTTATTCGCGCCTTTTAAAAGAGCGCGTTATTTTTTTAGTCGGCCCAGTTGAAGATTACATGGCTAACGTCATTGTGGCTCAATTGCTTTTCTTAGAATCTGAAAATCCTGACAAAGA
>DTVJ01000272.1:0-11149 GCA_012963565.1 Piscirickettsiaceae bacterium | reverse complement strand
AAGAGATTTTAAAAGTGAGAGAGAGATTAAACCATATTTTGAAATCACATACAGGTCAAAATATTAATACCATCCAAAAGGATACAGACAGAGATAACTTTATGTCGGCCGATGAAGCTGCGAAATACGGCTTGATTGATAAAGTACTCAAACAACGTTAAGGAGTCATTTACCAATGGCAGAAATTATCGCAGAGCTTAATTGTTCATTTTGTGGCAAAGCCAAATCTGAAGTTAATCGCTTAATCGCAGGTCCGGGCGTTTACATTTGTAATGAATGTATTGAATCATGCCATGATTTGATTGAGGAGCAAGCCTTAAAAGAAGTTATTGATCAACATCAAGATTGGGATCACACACCTAAAGAACTTACTGCTTTTTTAAACGATTATGTGATTGGTCAAGACCACGCTAAAAAAGTATTATCGGTTGCGGTTTATAATCACTACAAGCGTTTACAAAGCGGCTATATTTCGAACGATGTTGAGTTAGATAAATCAAACATTTTAATGATTGGCCCAACGGGTTCGGGTAAAACCTTACTTGCACAAACCCTAGCACGTATTTTAGATGTGCCATTTACCGTGGCTGACGCCACTACATTAACCGAAGCAGGTTATGTAGGTGATGATGTTGAAAACGTGATTAAGAGTTTGTTGTCTAAGTGTGATTTTGATGCAGATCGTGCAGAGCACGGTATTATTTTCATTGATGAAATTGACAAAATTTCTCGTCGTTCTGATTCCCCTTCAATTACCCGCGATGTGTCTGGTGAGGGTGTGCAACAAGCTATGCTTAAACTTATTGAAGGCACGGTGGCTTCAGTACCTCCACAAGGTGGACGTAAGCACCCAAATCAAGAAACTATTGATGTTGATACTTCAAAGATTTTATTTATTTGTGGTGGTGCTTTTGATGGTTTGGACAAGATCATTGGCAGACGTGTTGAAAAAGCCACAGGTATTGGTTTTTCTGCAGATGTAAAAGACTTAAGCAATAAAAAAACCTTAACAGATTTATTTAATCTTATTGAGCCTGAAGATTTAATTCGATATGGCCTTATTCCAGAGTTGGTGGGACGTCTACCAGTGCAAACTGCACTCAGCGAATTAGATGAGGATGCGTTAATTCAAATCTTAACCCAGCCAAAGAATTCTGTTGTCAAACAGTTCCAAGAGATATTCTTAATGGAAGGTGCCAAGCTTACTTTCAGAAAGCCAGCCTTATCAGCTATTGCCAAATTAGCCATCAAGCGCAAAACTGGTGCTCGAGGCTTACGTTCTATTTTGGAAGATCTATTGTTAGATACTATGTTTGAGTTACCATCACTTGATAGTGTAGTAGAAGTGGTGATCGATAAAGATGTGGTTAATAAGAAAAAAACACCATTGATGATGCATAAATCTGAAAAAAAATCTAAAAAAGCCAGTTAATTCAATTGGAATTATTTGATCGTCAAAAAGATGCTGTTGGCCAAGGCGAACGAACGCTACTGGTGTATATAGAGCTCCCTAGTAATCGACACGTCCACAACGGTATGGACGAATTATCAGAACTGGCCAGATCATCAGGCCTTGTGGTCGTCAAGAACCTTAAAGTCAATCGTAATTTTGCCGACGCTAAATATTTTATCGGTTCGGGTAAGGTAGATGAATTAGCAGATCTGGTTAAAGAGTTAGAATTAGATTTAGTGATTTTCTCTTCTGGACTATCACCTTCACAAGAACGTAATTTAGAAAAATCACTTGAATGTCAAGTGATGGATCGCACTGGGTTGATTTTGGATATTTTCTCTCTCAGAGCTCGATCGTTTGAAGGTAAGTTACAAGTGGAGCTGGCCCAGCTCAGGCATTTGTCCACAAGATTAGTTAGGGGTTGGACGCACCTTGAGCGTCAAAAGGGTGGTATCGGTTTAAGAGGGCCAGGTGAAACACAATTAGAAACGGATAAACGTCTGATTGCCGTACGTATCAAAAACATCACCAAGCGCTTGGATAAAGTACACAAGCAGCATGATCTAGGACGTAAGTCTCGCATTAAGAGTGAGGTGCCCATGATTGCTCTGGCAGGTTATACCAATGCTGGAAAATCAACTTTATTTAATACACTAACCAAGGCTAAAGTATTTGCCAATGATCAGCTTTTTGCGACCCTAGATTCTACCATTAGACGTGTGATATTACCTGCTTCTGGCGAGGCGGTGATTGCTGATACAGTGGGTTTTATTCAGGACCTACCACATGAGCTAGTGGCAGCGTTTAAGTCTACCCTAGAAGAAACACGGCAAGCCAATGTATTACTACATGTGGTGGATGCCTCTGATGAATACAATAGGGAAAAGATCGATCAAGTTGAAGACATTATTTTTGATATTCATGCCAATGAGGTCCCGAGTATTTTGGTAATGAATAAGATTGATTGCTTGGTAGATTTCAAGCCGAGAATTGACAGAGATAAAGAGGGAAAAATTTACCGTGTATGGATCTCAGCACAAACCGGTGAAGGGATTGATTTGCTTTATCAAACGCTGGCTGAACAACTTAGTGGTATGATGACTCGTGCTAGAATACAATTGGATGTTAGGTCTGCTCATGTTCGTAGTGAAATTTATAACATTGGTTATATCCATAATGAAAAAGTGGATGATTTTGGTCAATGGATACTTGAAATTAACGTAACTCATCACTATCTATCTAAATTATTACAAAATAAAGGCGTTAAGCTATTATGGGAACAGAAGCCACAACAGAATTGATTGACCTAACTAAGGACCGAGTGCCATTATTACCTCTGAGAGATGTGGTACTTTTCCCGCACACGGTGATGCCGCTCTTTATCGGCAGGAAGAGCTCTGTGAATGCCATTACCCAGGCAATGGGTACTAATAAGTATATTTTTCTAGTTGCTCAAAAAGATGAAGCAACTGAAGAGCCGACAAATGACGATCTGTACAAAATAGGTACATTGGCTACTATTTTGCAAATGTTAAAACTACCTGATGGCACCATCAAGGTGCTAGTTGAGGGTGTAAAGCGCGCTAAGATTGAAGAGTTTTTTGATGTCGATGGATACACCGAAGTGTCTACTCAAGAAATTAAATTAGCATTAGAATCTAGCGATAGCATTGAAGTAAAAGCTATGATGCATCTTGCATTGGAAGGTTTTGATCATTACATTCAGCTCAATAAAAAAATTCCTGAAGAAGTATATAGAGTCTTAAAGGAAGTGGATGATGTCGAGCGTTTTAGTGATATTATTATTGCCAATTTAAGTCTCAAGCTTGCAGAAAAGCAAACTTTATTAGAGGGTGATAATGCTAAAGACAGGTTAGAAAAGATACTTACATTCATTCAAAGTGAAATTGATGTTTTAGATACTGAGAAGAAGATTCAATCTCGAGTACGCAAGCAAATGGAATCCAATCAAAGGGATTACTATTTAAACGAGCAGATGAAATCCATCCAAAAAGAACTTGGCAATGTAGAGGATGAGAACGAAGTTGATGAATTGCAGGCGAGAATTGGCAAGGCACACATGTCAAAAGAGGCTAAAACTAAGGCTGACGGTGAACTCAATAAGCTTAAAAGAATGTCATCACAATCTTCTGATGCATCGATTATCCGTACTTATATTGAAAATTTGTGCGACGTGCCATGGAAAAAGAAAACACGAATTAATAAAGACCTAGATAAAGCACAGAAGATCTTAGATGGTGATCATTATGGTTTACATAAGGTTAAAGAACGCATCCTAGAGCATTTAGCTGTACAAACACGTGTTAGCCACAATAAAGCGAATATCTTATGCCTTGTCGGACCTCCTGGTGTGGGTAAAACGTCACTCGGTGAGTCGATTGCTAGAGCAGTTAATCGTAAATATGTGCGTATGGCATTAGGTGGCATTAGAGACGAAGCGGAAATTCGTGGACATAGACGTACCTACATTGGCGCCATGCCCGGATCCATTATTCAGAAAATGCAAAAAATTCAAGTCAAGAATCCTTTGTTTTTATTGGATGAAATTGACAAAATGGCATCTGATTACCGTGGCGATCCATCATCGGCTATGTTGGAAGTACTCGATCCAGAACAGAATAATACGTTTAGCGATCACTATATAGAAGTTGATTTTGATTTATCTCAGGTAATGTTTGTGGCTACGGCCAACACGCTAGATTTACCACAGCCGTTATTAGACAGAATGGAAATCATTGAATTAGCTGGTTATACTGAAGATGAAAAGTTACAGATTGCAAAGCGTCATTTAGTAGCTAAGTCAATGGAGAATAATGGCATCAAGTCAAGTGAGATTGATTTTAAAGATTCCGCAATTCTAGATATTATTCGATATTACACACGTGAAGCTGGCGTACGTGGACTAGATCGTACTATTAGTACCATTTGCCGTAAAGTGGTGAAGGAAGTAGTGCTTAAAAAACGCAAGAGTAAGGCCATTATTAATGCCAAGAGTTTGTCAAAGTATTTAGGCGTTAAAAAATTCCGTTTTGGTTTAGCAGAAGAGCGTAATCAGGTGGGCGAAGTAACAGGGTTAGCTTGGACATCAGTAGGTGGAGATTTACTGACTATTGAAGCCACTGCTTATAAAGGCAAAGGTAAGCTAAATTACACAGGCCAGCTAGGTGATGTCATGAAAGAGTCTATCCAAGCGGCGATGAGTGTCGTACGTACGCGTGCAAAAGAGTTACATATTGCATCAAATTTCCATGAAAAGCTTGATATTCATATCCACGTTCCAGATGGTTCAACCCCTAAAGACGGACCAAGTGCCGGTGCGGCTATGTGTACAGCTTTAGTATCTGTATTAACAGGACGTAAGGTTAAAGCTGATGTTGCGATGACGGGAGAGATTACACTTCGAGGCGAGGTTACACCAATTGGCGGGTTGAAGGAGAAAATGTTGGCGGCACTCCGTGGCGGTATTAAAACGGTTATCATTCCAGACGATAATGAACGCGAGCTTTCAGAAGTGCCAGATAAAATAAAAGGCAAGCTTAATGTTGTTAAGGTTAAGTGGATTGACGAAGTGCTGGATATTGCTTTAGAAAAGAAGTAATAAAGTAATCAGAAAAATAATAAAAAGGCGCCTTTGGGCGCCTTTTTATTATCAGAGAAGATTATTACACTCTTCTTTGTAATTTTGCATAATAAAAACCATCAAAATTATGACTCGGGAGTTGTTGTTTACCAACCTTGGTATTAATACCCCAATCTAGGTCTATTTTGAGTTCTTGGGCATTTTCATATGACTCTAAAAAGCAACTCATTTGCTCTTCATTTTCAGATTTTAAGATTGAACAAGTGGCGTACAGTAGTATTCCGCCCGGTTTTAACATAGGCCACAAGTTTGCAAGAATGTCTTTTTGTAGAGCGACTAGAGCAGTTATATCTTTAGGTTTTCGTAAGAGTTTAATATCAGGGTGACGACGTATTACACCAGTAGCTGAGCAAGGGGCATCTAATAAAATTTTATCAAATAGTTTGCCATCCCACCAATCTTGAGTTTGGGCATTACCTTGCAATATAGTGATATTCTTAATACTAAATCGATCTATATTTTGTTGAACTCGTTTGAGTCTTTCTCCGTCATTGTCAAGGGCAACAATGTTTGATTTTGGTGCTAATTCACTTAGGTGTGTGGTCTTGCCACCGGGTGCACTGCAAGCATCTAAAATGAGTTCACCTTCTTTGGGATTGAGTAAGTATGCAGCTAATTGTGCTGAGCAATCCTGCACATAGCAAGCACCTTGCTCAAAGTCGGGCAGTTTAAAAACTGAAACTGCTTTTTCTAACACCAAAGCCTGTGGTGCAATATCAACTTGGTGAGACTCGATACCAATCGCTGATAACGAAGCTTGATAATCATCAAGCTGGTAAGTAGGGTGAACTCGAATACCCATGGGTGCTTGAAGATTGTTATTGGCAAAGATTTGTTCAAAATGATCAGGGTGGTTGTTTTTGATTTTTTTGACTAGCCAGCTCGGGTGTGAATAGTGTGGTTGTTTTTGTAGTAAGTGTTTTTGACGATCTACCTCTCTCAGGATGGCATTAACCAACCCCTTAGCCCAAGGTTTGTTTAAGTCATTTACCACATTGACCGTTTCGAAAATAATGGCATGTGGCGCGACATTTGAGTGCAAAATTTGATAGGCGCCTAATAGCATTAAGCAATGAATGTCGAGATTCTCTTTTTCAATCGGATGCTTAAGTAGCCCAGAGACAATATCATTCAGTTGATGATAAAAACGAATCGTGCCAAAGACAAAGGACTTAATTAGTGATAAATCGTTTAAATCATCTGGATAGTTAAAAGCAGACAGCGAGCGCTTATTTAAAACTACTGAGCAAATCGCTTCTAAGGCGACCGTTCGTACATTGGTATTATTGATATTTTGCAAGCGAGCGTTTGATTGCTTTTAACAGTTCTTTTGGCTTGACGTAACCGGGCATATTATCGCCATTTTCGAAGAACATAAACGGTGTACCTGTAACGTTGAGTCTTGAAGCTAAAATCAAGTGATCAATGATTGGGTTTTCACAGTTTACGACTGGATTGTCTTTTTTTAGCATGCCTCTATCCATCGCTTGTTTTTGATTCTCAGCACACCAGATCGCCATTGAGCGGTAGTAAGACTTGGTATTTACGCCTGAGCGTGGAAATGCCAAATACTTTATGGTAATACCCATTTTATTAAGTACCGCTACATCCTTGTGTAGTTTTCGACAGTATGGGCAGTCCACGTCGGTAAATATATCGATGGTGTATTTTTCATCTTTGGCTTTGTAGATAATTTTTTCATCATCAGTTGTTGTCGATAAAATTTCTTTAGCGAGACTCGATAAGCGATTTTGAGTTAAATTCATGCGTGTTTTTAAATCAATTACTTCGCCTTGAGCTAGATAACGACCATCTTCTGATATGTAAATAACATCCAGTCTTGGTTTTCTTATAACAACTTCGTACAGACCTTGAAATGGCGTTGGGTTGATGTCTTCTTCAGCCACATTAGAAACATAGCCAATAAGCCCTTCGATAATGTCATTTTTGTCAGCTAAAACATTGTTTGATAATAAAGTGAGTGCAACTAGTAATGACTTGAGCATAATAAATAATCTATTTAAAAATGAATAAATTTTACCTTTTTAGGTAGAATGTCGGGATTATATTTTTATCTAGGTGGTGTAATGGAATTTTCGTTAATTGAACAAACTATTCAATACTTTGATGGTGATAGTGTTGTTGTATTTTCTAGCATTGATACAAGCTTTGATAATCAAGAGATCCAAGGACTGATTGAACTTAATCATTTTGAATCCAAAGCTGGAAAATTATTATCGTTAAATTTAGTAGATGGCTTTAAGGCTAAGCACGTCATTGTTGCAGGCCTTGGGGATGCACCCATTACTGATAAAAACTACACCAAAGCACTCGTCGCCGTTAGTGCTGCACTTGCAAATACCAAGGTTAAAAGCACTATGATCCAGCAAGTTGAGGTTGATGGCAGGGATCAGCAGTGGGTACAAAGGACTACAGCTAGAGTGATGCAAAATGCAACTTACCAAATACAAAAAGTGGGTGCTGATAGTGAAGAAGAGAGTTCAATTGAGAATATTGCTATTCAGTCAAGTAGTGACAATGCACATGAATTAGCGCAAGGTCAAGCCATCGCCAATGGTATGGCACTCACTCGTCATCTCGGTGATTTACCATCGAATGTGTGTACACCAACTTATTTGGCTCAGACCGCGCAAGATATGGCGAAAGAGTTTGGACTTGATTGCGAAGTATTGGAAGAATCTGACATGTCAGCATTGGGCATGGGGTCATTGTTATCAGTTTCTAAAGGTTCAATCGAACCGCCAAAACTCATTAGCCTAAGTTATAACGGTAATGGCAATGCCAAGCCAATTGTATTGGTCGGTAAAGGCGTGACGTTTGACAGTGGCGGCATCTCGCTTAAACCAGGTGCCGGTATGGATGAGATGAAATACGACATGTGTGGTGCAGCTTCAGTACTAGGCACAATGCATGCTGTAGCTGAAATGAAACTGAACGTTAACTTAACGATTGTCGTGCCAACCGTTGAAAACATGCCAGCACACAACGCCTCTAAACCAGGTGACGTGGTTAAAAGTATGTCAGGTCAAACCATTGAGATTCTCAATACCGATGCGGAAGGACGTTTGATTTTGTGTGACGCTTTGACTTATGTAGAGAAGTTTAACCCTGAAGTGGTGATTGATACTGCCACTCTAACCGGTGCGGTGATTGTAGCGCTCGGTAAGCATCACTGCGGTGTGATGGCGAATGATCAGGCCTTGGCAGATGATTTAATCAGTGCGGGTAAGAGCGCAATGGATACTGCGTGGCAATTACCACTGGACGATGAGTATGATGAATTGCTTAAATCAAATTTTGCCGATATGGGTAATATCGGTGGGCGTGAAGCTGGCACCGTGACAGCAGCATGTTTTTTAGCACGTTATACCAAAGACTATCGTTGGGCACATCTAGACATTGCCGGTACTGCTTGGGTTAGTGGCTCTAAAAAAGGGGCAACAGGTCGCCCTGTGCCGTTATTAACACAATATATTTTGGATCAAACTTAAGGAATTATTAAAGTAAATTATGTCAAATTTTGAAAATGTCACTGTTGTAAAAGCAGCTAATATTTATTTTGATGGCCAAGTTACTTCGCGTACGGTTGAGTTTGCTGATGGTAGTAAAAAAACCTTAGGAATTATGATGCCGGGCGATTACGAATTTAGCACAGATGATAACGAACTGATGGAAATCCAAGCGGGTGAAATGGATGTGTTATTACCTGGAGAGAGTGAGTGGCAAACGTTTGCCAAGGGTTCGTCATTTGAAGTACCTAAAGACTCAAGTTTTAAGTTGAAAGTGAAGGAAGTGACGGACTATTGTTGCTCTTATTATTAAGATCGATCCAGCCACACCCCTAAGCCCTGAGCACAGATTTCTAAATCACCTTTAAACAGTTTAATTTGCTGCGCTTCATCGAGTGCAACACCATGATCGGTAGCAATATCTAGTAGATAGTTGAGTAGTTGTTCTTTAATCGCTTTATGACGATTACTTTGATCCTCTGATGCCTTAGCAATCTTGACGAATCCATCGATATTCTGAACTAGCATTTCAGCAGAGTGTTGGGTAAATTCTATGCGGTTGAAATGCGTTAAATACGCATACTTTGGCTTTAAACTCATTAAATGCTTAATAGTGTCTTTCCAAGTATCAGGGTCAAATTGTACAGGTGTCGTTGGCGGGAATATTAACTCACCCTGATCGGTATCAAATTCTCTATAGCTAACGCCAAGCGTGTCACCGCTAAATATACCCCTAGAGGTTTCATCCCAAATACAAACATGGTGCCGAGCGTGACCGGGTGTGTCAATGAATTTTAATACTCGACTACCAAGTATGATTTCATCACCATCTTTTGCAGTAGTAATCCGCTCTTCCGATATAGGGATTAAGTCACCTAGGAATTGTTTAAAGAATAACTCCCCATATACGCCAATCACGCCTGCGCGTAATTTAGAGGGGTCTATTAAGTGTTGTACACCATATTCATGCACATAAACAGTGGCATTAGGTAAATGCTTAATTAATTCCCCTGCACCACCAGCATGATCTAGATGAATATGCGTGAGTAGTATGTAATCTACGTTTTCACGCTTAATATTTTTTGCATCAAGTGTTGCTAGGAGTGCTGGTACCGAGAGGTGACAACCAGTATCAACAAATGCAGCATGATCTCCATCTTCAATTAAATAGGCGGCTACGAAGTCTTTACGCATGTGCTCAGTATCAATACAAGTGACGTTGTGAGTTAATTCATGAAAGATGGGATTCATATTAGTATTATGTATAAAAAAATTAATGTAATGTTAGAATGCGCCTGTTGCTCCGCCCTGTTGAAGAGTAGTCATCACACGTTTAAGTTCTAATGCTTGTTCATGTAGAGCTTCAGGTAATGGCTGACCACCATAAATTAACATATCCATATTTAAAGTATATAACCATCTTTTTCCTGATTTATCTTCAATTAAAGCAATTCTACAAGGTAAATAAGATGAAAATGCATCTGAATGATCAATCATAATCATCGCTGTATGTGGTGAACAATACCGAAATACCTTAAGAAGTCTTTGTTTTTTACCTGTTTGAAACTCAACTATTTCTGAGATTGGCATACTACCAGCACCAACGCTTTCTTCAAATGCAATACTTACCATAGCTTCTTCAACATCTTCATTCGATACATCATCAGCAACTGGAACACGAACAATAGATGCCATAATAATATCGCCAGTGTCTAACAAGGTATTTGTCATTGGCATGTACACTTTTTCCATAGAATCTGGATGCAGTGTTGGTGAGATTATTTCACTGATCACTTTGCCAGTAACACCATCATATTTCACGTGAAGTGATACCGCATAGTAGGTTGAAATTACACCAATTATAGTTGCAATTGCAACGATTATAATTAATAGCCATTTGATTAAATTAATAATACTAGCCATCTCCACTCCTCTTAGATTTGGTTAAAGAATAATTATAAGTTTTGAATTTTATCACTCTTTGTGTTTAACTCGGATGAATGCAACTTAAACTCTTCAATATAGTATTAGTTAAGCTAACCACACCAACCACCTTGTCATATTTACACATGTACTCAGTATCTATGCAAGCGATATCAAATTTAAGGTATAAAAAAACCGCTCTTTAGAGCGGTTTTAAGAATTAAGTTAATTCTTTTTAGAAGTCGCCTTCTGCACCACCCTCTTGAATAGCGGTAATTACGCGTTTAACCTCTAATGCTTTTTCAAGTAAGTAGTCAGGTAATGGAGCACCACCATAAATCATAGCATTCATATCTAGCGTGTACAACCATCTTTGACCTGCTTTATCTTCAATTAAAGCCAATCTGCAAGGTAAATATGCTGAGAACGCATCTGAATGTTCAATCATAGTCATTGCTGTACGTGGCGCACAGTATTGGTAGATTTTAAGGAACCTTTGCTTCTTACCGGTTTGTAATTCAACCATTTCTGATAAAGGCAGCATACCAACAGAGCGAATACCTTCAGCTGTTGCAATACTTT
>DTVJ01000271.1 GCA_012963565.1 Piscirickettsiaceae bacterium | reverse complement strand
ATACAAGCTAAGCCCAGTTGGCAAGCTCGTTACTCATGTACCCGAACCCACCTACGGTACTTCATGCAGATAGTCTAGCGCCAAGCTCGCAAGTGTTCGCACTCCCAGCTTCAACGCAGATTCATCTATAAGGAAGTACGGGCTGTGATTCGGCGCGGCTTCATTTTTTGGAGTGCCATTTGGTCGGGCACCCAAGAAAACAAACATACCTGGTACTTGCTGCTGAAAGTATGCAAAATCTTCATACCCCATTACCGGCGGTTGTTGTAGAACAGCACTTTTCCCAGCCACGCGCTCCAACGTGGGCAACATTTGTTCGACCAGGTGAGGGGCATTTACATTGACCGGAACGCCAAACCCGTAAGACACGGTGGCAACCGCGCCCGTACTGGCGGCGATATTGGTCGCTACACGGTGAATACGATCCTTTATCTCAGCGCGAATTATAGGATTGTGAGTTCTGATAGTCCCGATAAGGTCGACATCCCGGGGGATGATATTATGGCGGACCCCGCCGTGAATGCTACCGATCGAAATTACCGCAGCCTCACGCGTATCTATTTGTCGACTGTGAATCGTCTGAAGACCTAGCACAATCTGCGAAGCAGCGACTATTGGATCAACGCCGCGCCACGGGCTTGCACCGTGGGTCTGTTTCCCTTCCACATGGATTCTCAGCACGTCGGCGCTGGCATGCATCGGACCACTAGCGTAATGCAGTGTATTTAGATCGCGTGTACCAATGTGAAGGCCAAAAATTGCGCTCGGCTTTGGGTTTTCAAGAGCACCCTCTGCCACCATAAGCGCGGCGCCGCCAGCTTCCCCTTCCGGAGGACCCTCCTCCGCCGGTTGGAAAATAAATTTCACCGACCCCGGGATTTGATCACGCATGCCGGAAAATATTTCGGCAACACCCATGAGCATAGCAACATGAGCATCATGTCCACAGGCATGCATGACTCCTACATCCTGTCCTTTATAAATCGTGCGAACTTTAGAGGCAAAAGGCAAACCTGTTTCTTCTGTTACCGGCAGCGCATCCATATCAGCTCGCAGCGCCACAACTTCTCCTGGATGCCCACCATGCAGCAAACCGACAACACCTGTGTGTGCTACGTGTGTCCGTACTTCGTCAAAATCAAGTGACCGCAAGTGATTGGCGATTAAAGTAGA
>DTVJ01000270.1:1459-4848 GCA_012963565.1 Piscirickettsiaceae bacterium | reverse complement strand
CGCTGACCCCGACACTGCCAGTGTCGTGCTCTCCCAGCTGAGCTATAGCCCCAAATACTGGTCTGCAGCAAAAGATGTAAATTATAGTCTCTAAGAGAAATTAGTCAAGACTTGTTTGGTAAAATGTTTGTATAACTTCGATGGAAAATACTCATGCTGGAAAAAATATATAAAGAAAAAACCTACACATTGGAAATCCTCTACCATGTGGGCACTTATGAAAATTCGATCCATTTTATCTTTGACCACGCATCAAAAACCTGTGCCATCATTGACCCTGCCTGGGAAGCTGATTTATTTATTAAAAGAGTTAAAGATAAAGGCTATACACTCACTGATATTTGGGTCACTCATTGGCACGGCGATCATATGAATGCTGTTGATGAAGTCGCTAATAAGACTAACGCTAAAATTACCGCAGGTGTTAATGAGATTCCTTACTTACAAATTGATCATCCGATTACAACTATCAACGATAATGAGATTTTGACATTAGGTGATACCCAAGCAACCGTGATTAACACGCCTGGGCACACAGCTGGTGGTATTTGTTTTTTACTTGATGGGCATTTAATTGCTGGTGATAGTTTGTTTGTGTATGGTGCTGGACACTGTGTCATGCCTGGTTCTAATGCCAATAAATTTTTTCACTCACTACAAAAATTAAAAAAGGTGCCGGATGATGTGCTACTCCATTGCGGGCATGATTACGGCTCAAAAATCACTACCACCATGGCTGAACAAAAAAGTGGCAACCCTTTTTTATTAATTGACAATGAAGATGATTTTGTGCGTTATCGTAATCATATTCACGACGGCTCACGTACTTACCCTATGCAAGCAATGACACGTGAAGAAGTAAACAACCTTCTATGATCGGTTTTTTTGGTGGTTCGTTTGATCCTGTCCACTTTGGGCATTTAAAAAGTGCTGCAATACTCAAAGATGAACTAAATCTTACTGATTTATTTTTAATGCCTTGTGCCGAGCCCGTACATAAAGATGGGCTAAGTTTTTCAAAAGATCAGCGCCTTGAAATGTTACAACTCGCTGTGCAAGAATTTAGTGAATTATCGATAGACCTACGTGAAATTAACCGACTCAGTGCCTCGTATACTATTGATTCGTTAATAGAAATTAAAAAAGCCTATGCGGATATGCCTGTTTGTTTAATCGTTGGGATGGATAGTTTTATTAACTTACATACTTGGAAAAATTGGCAAGACTTCCATCACTATGCTCATTTGGTAGTAATTGCACGCCCTGACTATCATCCAGAGGATAATCTCACTCAGTCATTTACTCAAACCAATAAAGTTGCAGATCTTCATGAGCAACCGTCAGGGTTGTTGTATTTTGCTAATACTGGGCTGCTTAATATTTCTTCGAGTGAGATTCGCGGTAAAATAGCCCAGCAACAGAATTTGTCTGGACTATTGCCAGATGCCATCATTCATTACATAAATTATTCATGAAACTAGAAGAACAACTCAAAGTCGTTATCGACACGATTGAAGACCTGAAAGGCGAAGATATCATCACTCTAAAAGTATTAGAGCAAAGTGCTGATATTGAGGCCATTGTCATTGCTACTGGCCGTTCAGTACAGCACGTGCGTGGTATTGCTAATAACGTTAAAATTGAAGCCAAACGCCTTGGCATGAAGGTGGTAGGTATCGAAGGCACTGAAACCGGTCACTGGGTGTTGGTCGATTTAGCCGAAGTGGTGGTCCATATAATGACTGAAAAAACTCGTGAATTCTACAAGCTAGAAAAACTATGGTCTGGATCAGAAAGATCTGCTGAATAACCAGCATGAAAATCAACCTGATTGTGATTGGCAAAAAAATGCCGGATTGGATACAAACAGGCATCAATCACTATCAAAAGCAACTACCTGCTACGCTTAACTTTACTCTGATTGCGCTTGAAGCGCAAAAACGCAAAGGTAAAAACATCAATCAAATCAAAGAGCTTGAGGGAGAGTTATTAATGAAGGCCGCTCAGGGTTCAAATCTTATTATTGCTTTTGATGAAAAAGGCAAACAACACACTACCAAATCAATCGCCAATAAGCTATCAGATTGGCAACAAAACGGTGATAATGTGGCTTTATTAATTGGTGGCGCTGACGGCTTATCCGATGAGTGTAAACAATACGCTCATCAACTTTGGGGGTTGTCAAACTTAACCTTGCCGCATTCTATGGCAAGACTACTAGCGGTGGAACAAATTTATCGCGCGCACTCATTATTAAACAACCATCCCTATCATCGGGAATAAAAAGGAGCATATACAATGAAACTCGAACTTATTAGTTTTAAACTTTGTCCGTTTGTACAACGTGCGGTTATCATCTTAAAAAAACAAAAGATTGACTACGATATCACTTTTATTAACCTAATGGATCCACCCGATTGGTTTAAAGAAATCTCGCCAACGGGACAAGTACCTTTGTTAAAAGCAGATGATGCAATCATTTTTGAATCTAATGTGATTAGTGAATTTGCTAACGATATTAGTGAAACCGATCTTCACCCCGCTGATGCTGTTCAAAAAGCTACAAACCGCGCTTGGATAGAGTTTTCATCAACCATGTTTAATGACTTATTCAACATAGTGACTGGCGATAAGGAGGCTTTTACAAAAGCCAAAGATTCACTCTTTACAAAATTGGCACGAGTTGAGTCTGTTAAGGGTGATGGGAAATTCTTTAATGGTTCTGACTTTGCCATAATTGATGCAGCTTTTGCACCAATTTTCATGCGCCTAGGCTGGATCAACGAGTTTACCAATGACGCACTATCATTAGCTGAATTTAGCAACTTGAATGCTTGGAGTGAAGCAATTTTAGCGGTTAATGAAGTGGCAGATTCAGTAGAAGATGGCTTGGATGATGTTTATTATTCCAACATTGAAGCTCGCGAGGGATACTTATCAACTTTGTTGGTTGATGAATAATCCCCTGCTTTAAATAATCGTTAAAACATTTTCAGGTGGTCGGCCAATAACGATACCTTTATCGGTTTTGACAATTGGGCGTTCAATCAATATTGGATTATCGACCATAGCCTGAATCAAATCATCTTCACTAAGCGACTCATCGTCTAGGTTCTGCTCTTTGTAAGGCGCTTCAAATGTACGCATTAAAGATCTAGCATCCATATTTAGCTCGCTCAGCAATGCTTTTAACTCTTTTGCACTGGGCGGATTTTCAAGATATTTAATTACTTCGAAATCGATACCTTTTTCTTCTAAAATACCTAGAGTTAATCTAGATTTTGTACATCTGGGATTATGAAAAATTACTGCACTCATTACTTATATTGATTATGAAAAAAATTCTTATTATACTCGCTCTTATTTTCCCTTTAAGTAGCGTTCAAGCA
>DTVJ01000270.1:0-1359 GCA_012963565.1 Piscirickettsiaceae bacterium | reverse complement strand
AAAGAGGCAATCACTGACTTCACCGACACCTTTATGGTGGATTATCCAATCATCTTATTTGATGATCAAAACGATTCACAATTTAGCATTTTTGGTGATGTATTTGGTATGCCAACTACATACATCTACGATCCAGAAGGGAAATTAGTTGATTATCGTATGGGTGAAATCGACATCAGTGTCTTAGAAGAAGCGATTCTTTAGTCAGCTTCTACCCAAGTTTTAGATTCAGCATTTTCATCACGTACCAGTCTAGGTACTAGATAACCACTCAGTTTTTTCTTAAGTTGTTGATGCAACTGGGTCGCACTCTCATCACTGACCAAAAAGTGTTCTGCACCACTGACTTTATCCAGCAAATGTAGATAATACGGCAATATACCCAAATCAAATAAGCGGATGGAAAGTTCACTTAATATCTGGACTGTATCATTCACACCTTTTAATAAGACAGACTGATTAAGCAATGTGATTTCTTTTAGTTTTTTGATCGCACTGGCAAATTGATCTGACAATTCATTGGCATGATTTGAATGTAAAACCAATACCACGTTCAATTGTGTGCTGTTAAGCATACTCACTAGTTGATCCGTTATTCTACTAGGAGTAACCACCGCACTTCGTGTGTGAATACGTAGGGTTTTAATGTGAGAAATACACTCAATTTGATGGATTAATGCTTGGAGTTTTTCATCACTCAAACTTAACGGATCACCACCACTAAGTATTACTTCATTGATTTGTACATGACTACGAATATAGTTTTCAATCGCCAACCAATTGCTCAAAGCATCATGTCCGGCATAATCAAAATTCTGACGGAAACAATACTGGCAATGAATCGCACAAACTCTGGATGCAATTAATAATACTCGATTAGGGTATTTATGAATTAGGCCAGCGACTGGCGCATGTTTTTCATCTTCTAAGGGAGACAAGCTAAATTCATCACTCCCAAGTAAGACTTGGGTGTTAACAACTTGTTTTAATAAAGGATCATCTGGATTGTTTTTATCAATTAAATTGGCAAATTCTAAAGGGATTTTAATGGGAAAACTTTGATCTTCAAATTGATCGATTTGAAAAAAATCATTACAATCGTCTGCACCCTTTAGCGTGTATCTTGAATTATGCTGCCAGTTCCTCTGCGCTTGTGCCATTGGTCTATAAATTCTTCAATAAAAAAGCCCCGTAAACGGGGCTTTTAAAAATCATTTCTAATTAAAGCGATTAGCAGAAGTTTGCAAAGTTCTCATCTGTATGTTCTTTGCCATCTTCATAACCCGCTTCGTACTCATCAGTAATACGTTGCTCCTCGAGCTCAGGGTTAAGTAAAAAACCGGCTACCCAACCTTGAAT
>DTVJ01000269.1 GCA_012963565.1 Piscirickettsiaceae bacterium | reverse complement strand
AAGCTACTTTAAGACCTTGACGTCTTTCAATGGTTTCAATAAAAGTTGATGCTTCTAACAAGCTTTCATGGGTGCCGGTATCTAGCCAAGCATACCCCCTTCCCATAAGTTCAACCGTTAAGCGCTCCTCGGCTAAATACATTTGATTAACTGTGGTAATTTCTAATTCACCTCTATCTGAAGGTACAACTTTAGCGGCTTTTTTAACCACATCATTAGGATAGAAGTACAAACCTGTTACTGCATAGTTGCTTTTAGGTATATCTGGTTTTTCTTCAATACTAAGTGCCTTGCCTGTAGCATCAAAATCAACCACACCATAGCGTTCAGGATCATGCACATGATAGCCAAATACAGTAGCCATATTTTTATCTTCTGCATTATTAACGGCATTAGTTAACATCTGACTCATACCGTGACCATAATAAATATTGTCACCTAATATTAAACATGCATCATCATCATCAATAAACTCTTTACCTAGAATAAAGGCTTGAGCTAACCCATCAGGAGAGGGTTGTATAATATATTCAAACTTCATACCAATATCGGAACCATCACCTAACAATTGTTCAAACCTTGGTAAGTCTTCAGGGGTAGATATAATAAGAACTTCTTGAATGCCAGCAAGCATTAATACCGACAAAGGGTAGTAAATCATTGGCTTGTCGTAAATAGGCATCAACTGTTTTGATACACCTTTGGTAAGGGGATAGAGACGAGTACCCGAGCCACCTGCTAGAATTATTCCTTTCACGATGTAACCACTCCTAATCTTTCACCTTGGTAACTACCATCTTTGACTCGATCGCACCAAGCACTATTTTCCAAATACCATTCAACCGTTTTTTTAATACCTGTTGCAAAAGTCTCGTCAGGCATCCAATTGAGCTTATTAGCAATTTTAGTAGCATCTATAGCATATCTTACGTCATGTCCTGCCCTATCACCTACAAAAGTAATAAGTTGTTCATATTTGGTAATATCGTCAAGTTTGCTTGGCGCCAGCTCATCCAAGATGCCGCAAACTATTTTTACAACGTCAATATTTTGTAGTTCATTATGTCCGCCAATATTGTATGTTTCACCAATCTCACCAGTTAGTGCAACATGTAATAATGCTCTTGCATGGTCATCCACATATAGCCAATCACGTATTTGCTTACCATTACC
>DTVJ01000268.1 GCA_012963565.1 Piscirickettsiaceae bacterium | reverse complement strand
ATTTCATCAACGGTTGAGGCGATAGAGGTGTAGCTAAATGATAGGTTACCGATATTACTAGTTGTATCTGCAGTGTTGAAGAAGTATGAGACCTTGCTCCAGCCTCTTTCCCCTAAGTTTGAAAGTGGGAGAACTGCAATTATGCCAAGTAGCGTCCATTTTTGTAACTTGCCTTTTTCAGTTTGGTGTTGACTAACAAGGAAATAGGCGCCAACAATAAGAGCAATACGGATACTAGTAGGTAGGTCAAAGCTGACCATGGCGGGGAGTAGAATCAGAATGGAGCCAAGATGAGAGGCGTTGTCTCGACGTAGTAATGCAGTAAAACCAATAAAAGTAATGATAATAATTTCACTTAAGAGTGGGGCATTGTTATAGAAGAAGGTTTGAGTAGTGAGCAGGAGGGAAGCTACGAGTGCATTTTTAAAGTCGTTGGTCTTTACAATTCGGAGCAAGAGGTAAATTAAGGCGAGCGGAATAACCAGAGTTAGAAGATCGGTATCAAAATAGCCTGCACGAGTACGTACCAGAAAAATATTGGACGATACTGTAACTAGCCCAGCGATCAGCCCCATTGCGCTGAAGCCCAAGAGATGACCAATGAGTAACACTAAAATACCAGTAAGACTAGGGAGTATGATGGGGAGATAGAGAGTGATGGTCTCCATCGAGAATGAGGTAAGCTTACTAGCAAGCCAAGCACTAGCAACAATAGCACCATTCTCCCCAAACAATGAGTTGTGAGTAAGTTGTGAATTGTTATGAATTTGGCCATCAGTAGCAAGCTTCGCACTGGTAGCGTAGTGATAAGCATCATTAGTGGTAAGTAGAATCTCATCGTTCCATTGATAGGCTGTATTATCACTATAGATAGGAATCCAACTGTAGCGAATGCCGGCGCTGTAAACAAAAATGATGAGTGCAAATAGCAGAACCCAGCGTAGGGAAAACTGGCTATCCTGAATTTTATCTGAGAGGTTTATACGTTGCAATAGGTTGTTGTACATAAATCTATGTTGTCTACCTGTTATGAAGCGAGAAATAAATAAAAAACACCTTTAAGGATTATATCAGTAAATGCAATAAATGCTTATTATTTGGCGTATGATGACCTGTTATTTTTTAACCATTTATCCATCCCTTTTGTGTCGTGATGTGTGTCTATGCGTAGTA
>DTVJ01000267.1 GCA_012963565.1 Piscirickettsiaceae bacterium | reverse complement strand
TAATGGTGGAGTTGGGCGGTGTAAAGTCAATCGCATTATCGATGATATTTGCTAAGGCTTGCTCAGCGAGTAATTTTTCTGCATTAATGATAAATTCACGTTCAATATTAAATTCAAACTTAATACCTCTGGATGAAATTCTTCCAGCACGACTAGGAGATGTTAGTACATTTTCAATTAGACTTTCGATGTTAATTTTTTCTACACTTTCAAGCTGATCTCGACGTTCGATACGCGACAGGCTAAGTAGTCTATTGACCAGTAGTTCCATCTTTTTGTTTGCATCAAGAATGTTGTTAACAAAGCGTTCACGCTGAGAATGAGACATTGGCATTAATAGGTTTTCAGCTGTTGTGCGAATGCCAGTAATCGGCGTTCTTAGTTCGTGTGCCATGGTGTTAATGTACTCTTCTACATACTCTCTACCCTCAAGATCCACGCGCAGCTTTTCAATGGCTTTTGATAGCTCTGCAAATTCCACTTGTCGAATCTTAGGGGCAACAACATTCTTGCCTTTAGAGATGTTCGTTGTGTATCGAATAATCTTACCCATACTGCGAGACACAAAGTAACTCGCACCTGCGCCAAATAATAATGAGATTAAAAATAGATAGCTAGCATATTCTTTGATCTGTTGTTCTTGATTAACAATAAATGGCTTTAAGTCGATAGTTGATTTAACTGTTGTTAGTACGCCAAAAATCTGATCATTATGATAAATTGGAGCAGCAACATACATGGCCTTTTGATCAGCTGTTGGTTTTTCAATGGATGGATCAAGTGAGCTAGAGCGCTTGCCATACTTGCCTCTGAGTGTGTCATAAACATCATTCCAGCGAGAGTAGTCTTTGCCTTTGCGCATACCTGAAGAATCATAAATAACAATACCATCTTGGTTGGTCACATAGACCTGTAGGTTTGGGTTTTTCTTAACTACTGAATAGATACTAGCATTAAGCTCACGATCAAGATAGGTGCTAATTAGCAGGCGCATCTTGTCAATGTCAATCTGATCATTTACAATATCATGACTGACCATTTGCGCTAATAGATTGGAAGCGTCAATCATTACTTCTTCTGCAGCATGATCCACACCTTTGGTTGCACGATCTAACATTTGGTTAGTAACAAACCAAACAATGGCACCACTAATAATAAAGTAAGCAATAAACAGCTT
>DTVJ01000266.1 GCA_012963565.1 Piscirickettsiaceae bacterium | reverse complement strand
AAGTTGTTAATGATGCCGCTAATCCAAGTGTATGGGTAAGCTCCTCTGTTGGAGAAAGGGCTATATTTGCTATACATTCTTGGGAGATTTTTAAAGAAAGCCCCGTAATAGGCGTTGGTACTGGAGATTTTCCGAGTGAGTACAAAAAGGTTAATGCGGTTAGTAGTATGCCATCTCATACAAATACGGTGCATCCACATAACATGTATATACTCGTACTAACACAACTAGGTATATTAGGCCTGATAAGCTTCTTGTCTATTTTTTATTTCCAGTTGCAATTTGCTAAGGTAAATAAATCTACTTTTTTAAAGAACACAGGCATTGCTTTGCCGATACTTTTTTTGGTAATTATGTTGAGTGACTCTTATCTTTTAGGCCACTTTACAACATTTTTATTTGTATTTTTTAGTTCATTTTTGTATAAAGATTTTGCAAGCAAGTAAAAAGATTCTAGTTATTATTCAGCGATCTAATGGGGATGTATTCCTCAGTAATACTCTAATACAATCACTTTATAAACATTATAAAAATCCAGAAATTGATTTATTGGTAAATGATGATACACTGCCAATTGCAAAAACTATTGCCAATATTCGTCAAATACACACCTTTTCATACCGCCAAAAAAAAGAAAATAGGTGGGGGCAAGAAAGAGGGCTGATTTCTAAATTATTTAAGAAATATGATATAAGTATTAACTTAACAGCTAGTGATAGGAGCGTTCTGTACGCTCTATTATTTGCCAAGCATTCTATTAGTGCTATTGAGGCTGATAATGGTAAATCTTGGTGGAAAAGGCGATTATTGAGCCAATTTTATGTGTTTGATTTGAGTCATCATATTTTAATTAATAATTTGAAACCATTGCAATTACTAGGAATTAAACATAACAAAGTAGTTATTCCAACAAGATATAACAGTCTATCAAAAAATCTTATTAAAGAAAAGCTAGCATTAAGGGGCGTTAATCATTTTTTAATATTCCATCCATCAGCACAATACGAGTATAAAGTTTACCCCGTTGATTTACGTAACCAATTATTGACTTTATTAAATAACTTAAACATTCCCATTGTGATAACTGGAGGTAAAAGCAAAATTGATGACAAAATCAAAAAAAACCTACCCTTTTTAAATAATATCTATGATTTTATTGGAGAGACTACAATGGAGGAATACATGGCATTGAGCGACTTATCGAGTGGTTATATTGGTGTAGATACTTTAAATATGCATATATCGGCCGCTCAAGATAAACCTGTATTTTCTATATTTGGCCCTACAAATTTAAAAATGTGGTCACCTTGGTGTAATCAATTACGCAAAGCCACAAACCACAATGCACCAATACAAACTTATGGGAATATCACTATATTTCAAGCTAATATGTCTTGTGTAGCATGTGGCAGGGCTGGTTGTGATGATCAACACGGGCATAGTGAATGTCTTGATAAAATCAATCCCAAGACTGTATTTGAACAAATAAGAAAATGGCATGAAACCCTCTAGTTTTAAGCGGACATACGTTTTCCCCTTTCAATATGATGTTCCAAGCTACACGACAGAATTTATTAAAAATACATCTGTAGTTAAGCGCTACATTAAGTTTGTTAAGCGTTATTTGTATCTCGTCTTTAAAAGGCAGAATAATTTAGAAGTTGGTCAAATTTATCAGCATCATCATCGAATTTTGTGGATTAATAAATCAGCCCCAAGCTTAGGGGATAGCCTTATGGATCTTTCTAGTAGGGTGATGTTAAATGGCAAAGAAGTTGTTTTATTTACAGACGTTAAAAATGCACATATCTATCGACAAGATCACATATTTTCAAAAGTTGTAACGAGCATAAATCAGTTAAAAGATCATAAATATGATCTGGTGATTATTGATTCATACAGTACTAGGAGTATAAAGATTAAATCAGAAGTGCAACCGAAGACACCTTTTGTTGGTATGTATGGATATTACAATGGTCCAGAGGTAAATAGGACTTTATTTAGTTTTCATCGAATGAATCAATTGTTAGGGTATCCGGAGTCAGAAGCTGAAATAAACTCAACTGCCAGAGCAACAATGAATTTTCCAAAAGATACTGTTGCTGCACCTATATTTCATTTTCTAAATAAGTATGTTGTTATCGCATTAGGTGGTGAGTGGGATTATCGAATCTACGACAAATGGTTTGATGTAATTGATGGGTTATTTGCAAGGTCGAGCGTACTTAATATTGTTTTGGTTGGATCAAGTAATGCTATAGAAATTGCTAACGAGTTGATGAGTGTATATGGCCAAAAAAATATTGTCAATATGGTGGATCAATTAACATTTGTGCAAACAGCAAATGTCATTAAAGGCTCTCAAATTCTGTTGTGTTGTGACGGTGGGTTGATGCATGCAGCCAACGCCGTAGGCACGCCCATTGTGCCTTTATTTGCTAGATTAACACCTGAAATGCAGCTAACATATTGTATTGTTGCATTTTCAAGTTACGATGAGTTAAATGTCAAGGGGATTTCAGCTGAGCGCATCTTGGATCGATACGATAAAGCCTGTAAATTATTAGAGATTTAATCAATTTTTTTAATAGGCTCTATTATTGGGGCACTCTCCCATTTGAATTGTATTTCTGACAGTTTAAGGTATCGGTAAAAAGTTCCTTCAAAATTACCAAAGGCAATAACAAATCCTGCACCACCATCTAAAAATCCAAATTTAAAAATATAGTGTTTGATAAAAGCCCATAGTCCATGGTAGATTGCTTTAGTAACACTACCTACAGTGCCTTTTGAATTTAATTTTCTTGCACCTAATGTTGAGTATCGATTGGCTTTATGCATAATTTCTTCGGTGTTTTTAAATGGAAACTGCCAGATAAAGCTTTTAGTGGTTTGAATATCTTTACCACTATTTTTAACGTACCCTTCATGGACAGGATCCATAGTGTAAGACATTTTTCCATTTCGAAAAAGTTGTGGTTGTCTAAAGTTGGGGTACCAGCCAGAGTGCCTTATCCATCTGCCCATAAAGTAATTCTTTCTAGGTACTTTGTAAATATCATAGTTGCTATTTTTAATGATATGCATTACCTCATCACGAAACTCTATTGTGCATCTTTCATCAGAGTCCAAGCTTAGAATCCATTCACCTGTGCAGTGTTTAATTGCCTCATTCCTAAGTTGTCCAAACCCTTTAAATGGAACGTGAATAATTTTACAGCCCATTTTTTCAGCTATTGCAGTAGTGCCGTCAGTGCTATGAGAATCAATAACAATAATTTCATCTGCCCATAAAACACTATTAATACAGTCAGTGATTTTTTCTATTTCATTGTAAGCAATAATATAAGCAGATATCTTAATCATGTATTTTTTTAGGGTATAAAATTATGTTTAAATGTTACCTAAATATTTAATCTAGAAAATACATATAAGAAATGAAATGCAGTTTGATAATAACTACATACAATCGTCCTGAAGCGCTAGAATTAGTGCTATTAAGCGTGGAAAGACAAACTGTATTGCCTGAAGAAGTCATTATTGCTGATGATGGTAGTGACAACAGGACCCAAGCTATCATTAATAATTTTCAGAGTAATAAGATTTTAAATATTCAGCATTCTTGGCAAGAAGACAAGGGCTTTAGGGCTGCAAAATCTAGAAATAAGGCTATTTCTATTTCAACACAAGAGTATATAGTGTTGATTGATGGCGATATGGTGCTTCATACTCATTTTATTGAGGACCATCTCAAGCACGTACAAAAAGGATTTCTCATCCAAGGCAAGCGATCTTTATTGACAAAAACAAGAACTAGTTCGGCAATAAAGAATCAAACAACCTTATTCTCTTTTTTTGATAATGGACTTCAAAATCATAAGAATAGCTTGTATTCTAATCTTCTATCTAGATTATTCGCTTCTAAAAAAACACATCTTAAGGGTATAAAGACATGCAATATGTCGTTTTTTAGGAGTGATTGTATTGCAGTTAATGGATTTAATGAAAATTTTGAAGGCTGGGGTAGGGAAGACAGTGAATTTGTTGTGAGATTGTTTAATTATGGAGTTTTACGTAAAACACTACGTTTTCAGGCTATTCAGTACCATTTGTTTCACCATGAAAATTCCAGGGGAAGGCTACATGATAATGATGCTATATTGCAATATAGCATTGCCAATCAATTGAATTGGTGTGATGATGGAATTAATAAGCATTTAAAAGGTTAAAAAATAAATCATTGTATCTATATGGCACACAAAGAAAAACGATTTAAAGCTCGCCTTTTAAAGTTACTAACTAAAAAAAATAATAAACCTTTTGATCTTGGCAAGGTGAAGAAAGTGCTTGTTCTAAAGTATGATAGAATCGGTGATATGCTTGCAACTACACCCATCTTTAGAGAATTAAAGTTAGCATATCCCGACATCGATATCTCAGTTATAGCGAGCAATGCCAACCAAAGCGTGATTAGATACAATCCATATATTAAAGATATTTTTATTAATAATAAAGATAATCTCATTGGCGATTTGAGAACGCTGTTCTTTCTAAGAAAAAAAAGATTTGACGTTTGTATTGAGCTTGAACATTCGGTTGTCTATCATGCTATTCTTAGGCTTAGAATAATAAATCCAAAAGTGGTTTTTTCTATACATAAAGATGGCAGATATGGTACAAAAGGTAGTGAATTAGAGCTTTATAAATTTCATACGTTAAAAAATAAAAAAGATAATTTTGGAAAAATATGGCTTCAAACTTTGACTTTCTTTGGTATTAATCCAGTTTCTGAAAAATATGATTTATTTCTAAGTAAATATGAAAGAGAAAAGGTTCAAGAGTTTCTTTCTCATTTTGATAAAGAATTAAAAATAGGCT
>DTVJ01000265.1 GCA_012963565.1 Piscirickettsiaceae bacterium | reverse complement strand
AAAAAACAACACTTCAATTATTAATTTCTGCCAGTATTTTTAGCGCCTCAACAGCACTCGCTGATCCCATCAAAAGTATTGAAATATTAGGGTTAGATTCTATTTCTAGAGGAACGGTATTAAGCTATCTACCTGTTGAGACGGGCGATGATTACAATAAGCAAGTGTCGGGTCAAATTATTCGCGATCTTTATAAGACAAGTTTTTTTAAAGACATTGAAGTTTCACAAGAAGATCAAGTTCTTAAAATTACGTTATTAGAAAATCCACACATTAAGTTTGTAGATGTACTTAACCACTCTGACAAAGTTATCAATGAGGATTCGTTAAACCAGATTCTAAAAAACATGGATCTTACCCAAGGTAAGATTTTTAATCAGCGAAAATTAGACAAGTTAATTTCACAAATCAAAGCCACTTACATCTCTAAAGGTTACTACGGTATCAATATTAATAAGAAAATTGAAACTGATACGCAGAACAGAGTTGGCATCGAACTAGATATAAACGAAGGTGAAGTTGCCAGGATTAATTCAATGAAGATTACAGGTGGCAACATCCATGATGAAGATGACCTACTAGATTTATTTGAGATTGGCGAAGCTGATTTCTTTATCATGAATTATTTCACAGAAAAAGATTATTATTCTAAAATTGCATTAGATGCTGGCGTTGAGGCTATGAAGTCTTTATATATTAATGATGGCTATCTTGATTTTAAAATTAATAAAATTCAAACTAAGCTTTCTAACAATAAGGAAAATATTGATATTGACATTCAAGTTAGTGAAGGCTTGCAATATAAAGTTGGAACAATAGCCTTTACAGGGGACTTGTTAAATCAATCCATTAAAGACCTTAATGAACTTTTAAGCATTAAGAAAAGCGATGTATTCAAACGTAAAAAAGTCATTGAAAGTATCCAGGCAATTACCGATGTATTTGCTGACCAGGGCTATGCATTTGCCAAAATTAATCCTATCACTAGTGAAAACACCGAGACTCATACTATTAATTTAACTATTGATATCTCATTGAATAAAAAAGTCTATATTAATCGTATTACTATTGCTGGCAATACCCGCACACAAGATGAAGTTATTCGCCGTGAAATTGGCCTTAATGAAGGTGAATTGTATTCAAATACCGAGCTCGATGAGTCAATAAAAAAAATTAAACG
>DTVJ01000264.1 GCA_012963565.1 Piscirickettsiaceae bacterium | reverse complement strand
CTGATACATTGTGCTCATATTTTTTGAGTCTTCTGATCAAATACAGGTCTCGCTAATACCAAAAAAATAACTGTTGATATACCCGCAGCCGCGAATATCATACACATAACCATTATTTGATAACGTGAGGCAATCAGTGGAGATACGCCAGATAATATTTGTCCTGTCATCATGCCAGGAAGTGCTACTAAGCCAACAGCAAATAAAGAATTAGTTACCGGTATCAAAGAAGCCTGCAAAGCGATTCTTCGAGCCTCTATATAAACCACACCCCTATCAATTTCAGCTGCAAGTCTTTCTACTGCAAGACTGACGCAATTCATGCTATTGGCAAAAATCATGCCAGCTAAGGGTATTGTGTATTGCGGAGAATACCACTTATCAATCTGTAAAACACCTTGGGTAATAATGATAAAAATTATGCCTCCACCAAGCGTAATTGCCACAAGGGTTTGCTTGTATAAGACTAGACGCTTATCTTTGATTGTACCGAGTGCTATCCAACTAGACGCAAACACCATCACTGACAAAATACCAAGCACAATCCAGGCACTATCTGATTCAAAAATATAAGCAAGAAAATAACCAACTAATAGCAACTGACCCAACATTCTGACGAGTCCATACATGGCATTACTGGCACCGAGCGACCATTTAAATAACACAAAGACAACGACTAACGCAGGTATAAAAGCAATCGATAAATTAACCAGTGGTATGGTGGTTGCAATATTATTCATTGGCTACATTCGCATCATATAAAGTCATTTTTTCACTGCGACTCATGTTTTTAATTTCATACTCACGCTTAGAGGCTGAGCTTCTGTCGTCGGCACTTTCTTGATACACCAATGCACAAGGTCCATTTGCTCGGGTGTATTTCGCACCGCCCTTCAACTCACCATTATGCTGTTTAATACGTTGTGCTAAATTATTAGTAATACCACAATATAGACTGTCATTCACACAGCGCAATAGATATACTGTCCAATGATTAGCTTGTGCCATTTGTATTAATGCCAAAGTGAGTTATAGGCATTCTATCCTAAAATCTTTATAAACTAGTCTTATGTTTAAACTAAATACCTGCTCGCCTTTAAGCCGTATCATTTCTACACTTACTGGATGATTTCATTGGTATAATTGCACAGTTTTATCCATCTTTATACGTTAATGGAAAAGA
>DTVJ01000263.1 GCA_012963565.1 Piscirickettsiaceae bacterium | reverse complement strand
ACATCTCCACCACGCAAATCTACACCCATATCCAAAACACACAACTCAAATCTCAGCACTCCAAACACCACCCACGCGGTTAGTCAAACATTTGGACATCGTTAAAACATACCAGAAAATACCGACTTTTAATAACTTTTAGAGACTTTAAACTACTAAATATTGAATTTTAACGATATTTTATAAATTTTTAAGATTTGAATAATTCGTTAATTTTTTCAGTGGTAGGGTTAAGAACAACACCTTTTTCAGTAATTAACCCCGTTACCAGCTCAGCTGGGGTAACGTCAAATGCAGGGTTACGCACATTAACACCTTCTGCAGCCCATTGGCAATCTCGGTAACCGGTTACCTCTTCAACTGGACGTTCTTCAATAGGGATGTCTTTACCACTAGTAATTGAGCGATCAATCGTTGATAAAGGGCAAGCTACATAGAATGGAATATTATGTCTTTTGGCTAAAACTGCGACCATATAAGTGCCTATTTTATTAGCCACATCACCATTACCAGCAACACGATCAGTACCCACAACAACAGCATCTACCTCACCCTGACTCATCAAATGTCCAGACATGTTGTCAGAGATTAAAGTCACTGGAATATTCTCTTGCACCATCTCCCAAGCCGTAAGGCGAGCACCCTGCAAAAAAGGACGAGTCTCATCGGCAATAACTGAAATCTTCTTACCTGCCTCAACCGCTGATCGAAAAACTCCTAAAGCAGTACCATGTCCCGCAGTAGCAAGCGCACCTGCATTACAATGTGTTAACACACGCGCACCATCATTTAATAACACTGCACCATGACTACCCATTGTACGGTTGATTTCAATATCTTCTCTTTTGACTTTATGTGCTTCATCTAACAAAATATTAGCAATCTCTTTGACCGTTCCTTGAGACTCATTCATTTTTGTACGCATTCTATCAATCGCCCAAAATAAATTAACTGCAGTTGGTCGACTCTGTGCCAATACTTCAAATGCATCCTCCATACCTTTAGCAAACTCATCATCGCTAGAATCTTGTAGATTTAATGCCTCAAGCGCCACGCCATAAGCAGCTGCACAACCAATTGCTGGTGCGCCACGTACTACCATAGAGCGAATACCATCGGCAACAGAAGATGCTGAGGTATAAGAAATATACTTAAAATCGGCGGGTAATATACGTTGATCGATCATTTCAAAATGATCTTGGTTCCATCTTAAAGTCTCAATGTTTTCACTCATTTATTCACCTTCAAATTCACACTGTGCAAATACCTTTTGCCCCATAGCTTCTAAACGTGCTCTACCGCCAATATCAGGCAGGTCAATCACAAAACAACATTCTATTACTTCACCTTTCATCTCTTGTACTAATTTTACTGCAGCTTCTGCTGTACCACCTGTGGCAATTAAATCATCTACAATTAATACTTTCTCACCAGCATTAATTGCATCAGTATGAATTTCAATACGGTCTATTCCATATTCTAATTCATAGTCTTGGCCAACGGTCTCTGCAGGTAGTTTACCTTGCTTTCTGATTGGTACAAAACCCACACCCAATAGGTAAGCTAATGGTGCTCCCATGATAAAACCACGGGATTCAATACCCACTACTTTGTCAATTTTCATGTCTTTATAACGAGCAAACAACTCATCAATAGAAATACGAAACCCTACAGGATCCTGCAATAATGTTGTAAAGTCTCTAAACATAATTCCTTCTTTTGGATAATGTTTGATTGTTCTAATACGTGATTTAATTGGCATAGCTATTCTCCTATTTATCTCTAATTTAGCACTCGACCAGCAACTGCTGCTAATTTATTTACTATGTTTTTATCTCTAGCATCTGGCGGTGTGATAATGGCATTATCAAGGCTGGTTTTACAATGGCAAGTATCACCAGATGAATCTGCGTCAACAGCAGATGCAACATTTTTCACCAAAGAGCGTGCATTATCAGCATTAGCAAGTAACACCTTTATAATTGCACCAACAGTCACATTATCATGATCTGGGTGCCAACAATCATAGTCTGTCACCATAGCTACCGTCGCATAGCACATTTCTGCCTCTCTGGCTAGTTTTGCCTCTGGCATATTGGTCATACCAATCACATCACAACCCCAGTTGCGATAAAGCTCGGACTCTGCCACCGATGAAAACTGTGGACCTTCCATCACCAAATACGTACCACCACGCACAACATCAATACCGCTATTTTTTGCTGCCAACTCTAAATGTTCGCCCAGCCGATTACAAACTGGATGCGCCATAGAAACATGTGCTACTAATCCTGTTTCGAAAAAGCTTTTATTTCTGGCAAATGTTCTATCGATAAATTGATCAACAATCACAAACATACCTGGCTTCAACTCCTCTTTTAAAGAGCCAACCGCACTCACTGAGATAATGTCGGTAACACCCGCTCTTTTTAGTGCGTCAATATTGGCCTTAAAATTAATCTCAGAGGGTGGGATACGGTGTCCACGACCATGCCTTGGTAAAAACACCATTTCTTGGCCATTGAGTTCACCAAATAATAACTCATCAGAAGGCTCACCAAAAGACGATGAAACTTTTTCCCATCTTGTGTTTTTAAGCCCATCAATGTCATATACACCACTACCACCAACAATTCCAAGTACTATTTTTTTATTAATCATTGTTCTATTTTTTAATTTATAAACTCAAATAACTCTATCATTACCGCCATCTACTGGAACTTGTGACGCTGTAGTTTTTGCAAATAGAGATCCGCACATCTCGGCTGCAAGTTCTGCCACATCTTTACTATTTACCTCAATACCAAGCACATTGTTGGTTTTATACTCTTCAACACTTAATCCGTAGTGTTTTGCTCTTGATGCCAAAACTTCATCTGTCCAAATACCGGTATCAAATACCGCATTAGGGTGCAGAGTATTAATCCTAATACCATCACTGCCCCATTCCATGGCTAATACGCGCATAAGCTGATTAAGCGCCGCCTTAGAAGCTGAATAGGCTGCCGCACCAGGGCCAGGTGCTGGCACATTTTTAGAACCAATAATAACCACACGACCTTTGTTTGGAGCAAGTTTTAATAAAGGATGAGTTTCACGAAGTAGTGTCAAGTTTGCATCAAGATTTATAGAAAACACCTTACGCCATTCATCTGTAGATAATTCAGCAACTGCTTTTCCGCTTGGGAAAATACCAGCATTAAGTACCACCATGTCTATACCGCCAAAATGACGAACACCTATCTCAAGTGTATCTCTTAGCCCATCTTCATCGGTGACATCACAAACCAATCCAAGGTAATTATTATGCACTGATGTTTGCTTAATAGAAGCATCTAAATCAATTCCTACTACAGCAGCTCCACGAGCAAGAAAAGACTCTACACAAGCCTTTCCGATACCCGATGCAGCACCCGTTATTAATACCACTTCACCTTGAAATTCTGGTGCATTACCACCTTTTTGTAATTTTGCTTGTTCTAAATCCCAATATTCAAGATCAAAAATATCAGATGCTGGTAATGCTTGCCATCCACCTAGTTTTTCAGCTCTAAGAATGCACTCGATTGTGTGTTCGTATAAGTCGGCAATAATTCCTACCTCATTCATATTTTTACCCACTGCACAAAGACCAAATTCTTTGTCTAAAACTACACGTGGTGCTGGATCAAGTATGGTTTTTCGCTCATTTGCATTTGGTTCATGAGTATCAAAATATGATTTATATTCTTTTGTGTACACATCAACATCACGACCAATCATTGGTATGCGTTTGGTACGTATTACGTGGTCTGGTGTAACTGGCCCCCTAGTTGCAATTTTCGCAACATTGCCCTGATTAGCAAAATCAATACCACGCTCACTATTAGTTAGATTAAGTAGTACTGGAGAGCCTATTACTGCTGAAATATTTTGTCTTAACCGTGCTACTTCATTACGAATTGAATCAGGGGTAATATTGGCTGATGATTTTCCAACATCCCATGCATTTTGGTTAATCAAATACTGCTCTGCAAGACCTACTAAATCAATCATTCGATCATAAGCCTCTTGTGCCGTAGCGCCAAAAGAGAATATTCCATGATTTAATAAAACCATACCTTCGGTTTTATCATTAGCCTGCTCAGAAAATAACTTCCCTACATCTTTTGCCAGGTCAAAACCTGGCATTACGTAAGGCACAACGACCACTCTATCACCATAAATCTCACGAATTCTATCTTCGCCATTTGATGTATTAGAAATAGTTACCACAGCATCTGCATGGGTGTGATCAACATACTTGAAAGGCAAGATTGCATGCAAAATAGTTTCAACTGATGGTGCTGGCGCAGATGAATCAGTGAGTTGAGTTTTTAACTCATTAACCATTTGTGGATCAGAAAGCGACTCTAGTTCAGCAAGTTTGATCATATGCGCCATACGCACTGGTGAAAAACCGGCTCTTTCAATTGAAATTAAATCCCAACCACTACCCTTTACATAAAGAATTTCTTCCTCTTCACCAACTAAATTAGTTTCGGTAATTTTGACTGATGTATTACCACCACCATGCAAAACTAAAGATGAATTTTGTCCAAGTAGTCTAGAACTATAAACACGTAAATCTAGATCATCTTTAAATTGCTTTGATTCAATATCAGACCACAGGTTTTTCATTACAAACTATATATATTCAACTTCTAAAATTTCATACACAATATCACCTTGTGGTGCTTTGACGGTGACTTCCTCACCCTCTTCATTGCCCATTAATGCACTGGCGATTGGTGAATGGCAAGAGATTTTACCGTGTGCAATATCTGCTTCGTCTTCACCGACAATTTGATAGGTGATTTCACTGTCATTTTCCACATTCATCAAAGTAATGGTGGTGCCAAATACACAACGGCCATCTTGATTGAGTTT
>DTVJ01000262.1 GCA_012963565.1 Piscirickettsiaceae bacterium | reverse complement strand
TTTTATTTAGCTTGTCCCTCATTAATGCATTGTATGAGTATTATCAACAGCCTAAAATAGATCTTCTGATTAATGACGATACGTTTGCTATCGCTAAATTACTACCACATGTTAATTTTATTCATCAATTTTCGTACCAAAAAAAGCTTGATAACCGCTGGCAACAAGAAAGAAGCTTGGTTAAATTAATTTTTAAAAAATATGATTTAAGCATCAATCTAACTGCAAGTGATCGTAGTGTTTTTTATGCTTTATTTGCAGGCAAAAAATCAATCAGTGCAATCGCTGAAAATCACAAAAGCTCATGGTGGAAAAAAATACTCCTAAAACACTACTATTATTTTGACTTAACCAAACATGTACTACTTAATAACTTTCAGTCATTAGATCTGTTAAATATTAATCATAATAATATTCAACAAACGCCAAATATCTCAGATTTAGTTCTGACTAATGTCAAAAATAAGTTGAATAAAGAAGATATAAAAAACTTTATTATTTTTCACCCATCTGCACAATATAACTACAAAATTTACCCCAAACACCTTCGAGATAAGTTACTAGCAAGTTTAAACACTCTAGGCGTGCCAATTTTAATTACTGGCCATAACAATCAAATCGATACTGAAATTAAATCAACTATCCCTGATTTGGATAATGTTTTTAATTGGATTGGTGAAACTACATTAGAAGAATACTTTGCCTTGAGTGAATTATCATCCGCATATATTGGTATGGATACTTTAAATATGCACATTGCAGCAGGCCAAAATAAACGCATCTTTGCTATATTTGGCCCTACCAATCTGAGTATGTGGTCACCTTGGTCTAATAAGTCTCAGCAATGTGCTAGTGAAGACAGACCTGTTCAGACCTATGACAATATTACAATCTTTCAGGCTGATATGCCTTGTGTAGCGTGTAATAAGGCGGGTTGTGATGATAGGCATGGCAAGAGCGACTGTTTGGATAACATTGATCCAAAGGCTATTTTTAATGAAGTAAAAGATTGGCATCAAAATGCTAAGTTTTAATAAAACATACACATTACCGTTTAAATTCAGCATTCCGAATTACACACAAGATTTTCTTGATCAAACATCTGTTTTTAAGCGTTGGACTAAATTCTTCAAACGTTATTTATATATAGTTTTCAAAGGTCAAAAAAATCTTGAGGTTTTTAGCATCTTGCCAACACACAAAAACATTCTTTGGATTAATATTTCAGCGCCAAGTCTAGGCGATAGCTTAATGGATCTATCTAGTCGGATAATGCTTAAAGGCAGAAATGTGGACTTATTCACCGATAAAAAGAATGCCCATATTTATATGGATGATCATATATTTGTTAATATTTATACAGAATTAGCAGATATTAACGATTCTAAATACGACTTGGTCATTGTTGATTCTTATAGTTCAAGAAGTATTAACATTAAATCCAAAATAGCACAAACAACACGCTTTTTTGGCATGTTTGGCTATTACAATGGTCCAGAAGTTAATCGTGTGTTGTTTAGTTTTCATCAAATGAACCATTTGTTAGGATATGTTAGAAGTGAGGATGAGGTCAATGCCTCGGCTAAAGCCTCAATGTCTATCTCCAAAGAAGATCAAGAGATTGTCAAGCAAATAAGTTTGCCTGATAATTATATTGCCATTGTGCTAGGTGGTGAATGGGATTATCGAACATACAATAATTGGGGTAAAGTTATTGGGCAAATACTGGCTAGTGATAAGCAGACTAACTTTGTTTTTATCGGATCTGCCAATGCTAAAGATAAAGCAAAAGAATTTCTAAATCAGTTTTCTGAAGCTAATATTTTTAATTGTGTAGCCAAATACAGCTTTAACCAAACAGCCCAGATTATTCAAAAAGCAAAGATTTTACTCTGTTGTGACGGTGGATTGATGCATGCAGCCAATGCAGTTGCCACACCAATAGTACCACTCTTTGCCAGATTAACATCGAAAATGCAGCTGACAGATGTCATTACTGCATTCCCATTATTCGACAAAGAAGATGTTAATAATATTCCAGTGAATGACGTTCTAGGAGAATATTACAAGGCTTCTAACTACGTTGATAATCATCCTCAAGGCGAATAATGTCATCTTCGCCCAAATAATCACCTGTTTGTATTTCTATAATTTCTAAATCTATCTTTTCTTGATTTTCAAGTCTATGTATTTCACCTTTAGGAATGTAGGTTGATTGATTTTCTTTTAGCTCAAATACCTCATCTCCACGAGTAATCTTAGCTACACCCTTCACGATAACCCAGTGTTCTGCCCGATGTTGGTGTTTTTGTAAAGATAATTTTGCCCCAGGGTTGACCAAAATACGCTTTACTTGGAAACCGTTATCAGCATCAACTGAATCGTAGTATCCCCAAGGTCTAAATACTTTTCGGTGATTTTCAGCTTCAGAGCGATTATCTTGTTTTAACTGTTTGACGATATTCTTAATATTTTGAACATACTTTTTATCAGCGACTAACAATGCATCCTGAGTGTCAACAATCACCAAATCCGAAACGCCTATTGCCGAAATCAAACGATTAGAGCTGTAGGTATAAGTGTTTTTGACCTCATCTAGAATAATATCACCTTCGCTAACATTGCCATTGCCGTCTTTGTCTTTAGCATCCCACAACGCATCCCAAGAGCCAATATCACTCCAGTTAGCATCTAGTGGTACCACTACAGCATCTTTGGTGTGCTCCATCACTGCATAGTCAATAGATTGTTCAGGGCACTGATGGAATTCATCATTATTTAGACGTATAAAATCCTTGTCTTTAAATTCAGTTTGGCAAGATTTTTTGCAGATATTGAGAATTTCAGGCTCAAATTTTTCTAATTCATTAAGATAAACGGAAGCTTTAAACATAAACATGCCGCTATTCCACAAGTAGTTACCAGAGTCTAAGTATTTTTGTGCATTTGCTTGATTGGGTTTTTCTACGAACGATTGAATGTTGTAATAATCAGTTGCCTTATTAATATCAGCTTTGATATAACCATAGCCGGTTTCTGCCTTATCAGGCACAATACCAAAAGTTACTAGTTTGTTTTTCTCTGCAAGTTTTTCGGCGATTTCAATAGACTTATGAAAGACATCAACATTTTTTATGAGATGGTCTGCTGATAGCACAAGTAACAGCGGATCATCTCCATTATTAATGAATTTTAATGCAGCCAATGCAATAGCAGGTGCAGTATTTTTTCCAATAGGCTCTAGAATGATGCCATTCGAGTTTTTATGGATCTGACGCAGTTGCTCGGCGGCCAAAAAACGATGTTCTTCGTTACAAATAATAAGTGGATCAGCAATATCTTCTGGCAGTCTTAAAATCGTATCTTGAAACAGGGTGGTATCGTTAACTAAGTTAATGAACTGCTTCGGGTGGAGCTTTCTAGAAAGTGGCCATAGTCTTGTACCGCTACCGCCCGATAAAATAACAGGAACAATCATTGATCAGCCTTATAAAGTGGCTCCACGCTTGGTGCTTTCCAATTTTCCTGTGCTTCAGTTAATTTGATATAACGATAAAACGTACCTTCAAAATTACCAAAAGCAATGACAAATCCGGCACCACCATCTAAAAAGCCAAGCTTAAAGATATAGTGCTTAACAAATGACCAAAAACCATGTATAAAGGCTTTGAATACACTGCCAGTTTTACCTCTATCTTGTAGTTTAGCTACACCCAATGTTGAGTATCGATTGGCCTTGTGAATTATTTCTTCAGTATTTTTAAAAGGAAATTGCCAAATGATATTTTTAATTACACCAACCTCTTTTTCACTATGACTAACATACCCCTCATGCACAGGCTTTAGGTCATAACTCATTTTTCCATTTCTAAACAACTGCGGCTGTCTAAAATTTGGATACCAACCAGAATGCTTAATCCATTTACCCATAAAGTAATTTTTCCTCGGCACTCGGTAAATATCTAATGGCGCATCTTTAATAAGCGTTAATATTTCATCTCGAACTTCGGCTGTACATCGCTCATCTGAGTCTAAACTAAATATCCAATCACCCGTGCAATGTGATATTGCTTGGTTTCTTAGATTTCCATAACCATCAAAATTAATATGTACAACCTTGGCACCTAGCTCTTCAGCAATTTCGCTAGTGCCATCAGTACTATGAGAATCAGCAACAATAATTTCATCTACCCATAAAACACTATTAATGCAGTCGCGTATTTTTTCTGCTTCGTTGTATGCAATAATGTATGCTGAAATCTTCATAGCTAAGTTTTTAATTGAAAATTATGTGGTTAAATGTTACCTAATTATTGAGGATTTGACACATTAAATGCGTACTAGTTTAATCATTACTACTTATAACAGAGCTGATGCATTATCACTGGTTTTGCGCAGTGTAGAAGGCCAAACTGTATTACCAAAAGAAGTTATTATTGCTGATGATGGTAGTACAAAAGAAACTCAAAAAATGATTCTAGATTTTCAAGAAAATTCTAATCTAAATATCATCCATTCATGGCAAGAAGATAAAGGATTTAGAGCGGCCAAATCAAGAAACAAAGCCATAGCAAAATCAAATGATGATTATATTATTTTGATTGATGGCGACATGATTCTACATCCAGAGTTTATTGAGGATCATATTAAGAATGCCGAGTCAGGCTACTTTGTTCAAGGAACAAGGGTGTTGTTAACCCAACAGTCAACTCAAAACGCACTCAAAGAGATTAAAATTAATTTTTCATTTTTATCTAGCGGTATTCAAAATCGCAAAAATGCCATCCATTCAAATTTTTTATCCAAACTATTTTCAAAAAAGAAAAACTATTTACGTGGAATAAAAACTTGCAATATGGCCTTCTTTAAACAAGATTGTATTGCCATCAATGGCTTTAACAATGATTTTGAAGGCTGGGG